>MAGS01000085.1 GCA_001717005.1 Candidatus Methanomethylicus mesodigestus
CCGATGCGTTCGGTGGCAAGTCCCTTCCATTGGTGGGCGACGACCTGATGAGCCAAATCGGCGGGACCGTGTTCCACATGGGTCTCTTGGACCTCCTGAGGCAGCGCGGAGTCAAGATCGACAAGACCTACCAGCTCGATATAGGTGGATCGATGGAGGCATTCGGCGTCCTCGAGGACTTCAGGAGGGAATCCAAGCGCAAGGTCAAGGCCGACGCCATTAAGCAATTCCTGCCGGCCGAATCCGAAGTCGCAACAGGCACCTCCGATTTCGTGGAGTTCATGAAGGACCGGAGGACTAGCTACTTCTACGTCGAGGGGAAGGCCGCGCTCGGAAGCGACGTCGTGATCGACATATACTTCCGCACTGTCGACAGCTCAAACGGCGCCGGGGCGCTGCTTGACATCGTCCGGGGAGTGAAGGTGGCCATCGACCGGGGGGTTGGCGGTCCGCTGACCAGCGTGTCCGCCTACGGCTTCAAGAGCCCGCCCGTAAGCGCGCCCTTGCCTGAATCTCAGAAATGGTTCGACGAATTCGTTTCAGGCGCCAGGAGAGTCTAGGAAAGCTTATCAGCTTCCCTTTTTTATCTTCTCGTGCGGACTCTGGTTTTCCCGAGTCGGACAAGTGTAAAAGTTGGATATATAATGTCTGAATCAAAAAAGATAGAAGAACTGAACCCCGGATCCAGAAGTGTGGATGTTTTGGCAAAGGTCGTGGAGATCTCTCCAGCCCGAGAGGTTTCGACAAAGGACGGGTCAACCCACAACGTCGCTGACGCATTGGTAGCCGATGAGACCGCGTCAATAATCTTAAGCCTCTGGGACGGCGACATCTCGAAGGTCAAGCCAGAACAGACCGTCATGGTCAAGAACGGATACGTCTCTCTCTTCAGGGGCAACATGCGCCTCAACGTNGCTCTATCTCAGGTATCTTTCAAACAAACGTTAGCGATCTTAATTATCTCCGGTCTTCTGCTTTTTCAGAGGGCATCTTTCAAAAAAACCGTTCCACTCCACTTCCTAAATTTTTTTTGATAGAAACTATTATAAAGTTACACAATGGAAGATGATAACGAGGTACTACAAATTGGCTGCCGCTAAGAAGAAAGAGTACAAGAAAGCAGAGGAACCTGCTAAGAAACCGGTGAAGGCTGCTAAGGCACCAGTGAAAGCTGCTAAGAAAGCCGCGAAGCCAAAGAAGTAACTGCCGCGGCCGCTATTTTTTTTACCGACTGCCCATCGAACCGTCTATTCCTAGGAAGTCCGGGACGAATCTTTTACCCCGCCAGAAGTCCAACCTTTCTATCTCTCCCACTTCTATCGGCATGCATATCCTGCTCACCATGCCGTTCAAGGTAAAAGGCAGCCTCGCCAGCCTCGCCTCTCCCTCGGTCACCCAAGGGTCGATCGCAAACCCCTCCTCCTTGAGCCTCTCAGCAAGACCCTTCCTCTCGCCGAAACTCATCAGGGTTGCCTGCCTGTCCTCCACATAAACATGGAAACCCCTCCCCGAGTAAACAACCTGCAGGTCCCTATAGCCCTCCTCGGTGAGCCTCTTGTGGAGTGCCCGCGTCTGCTCGACCGCCTTCCTGAAACACATGTAGCAAAACTTGAACATGGACGCCCCCCTCACGCGGTCCTCCAAAGTGCCGCAGTTGGGGCATTCTATGTTCTCTGGGTCGATGTCCATCATGAGCTCCTGCCCTATGAGCTCCTCGCAGCCCTGACAGCCCTGCCCCCTCCTCTCGCAATCTGCGCACCTCTCCGGGCTCCTGTAAACATTCCTGTCGTAGTAGATGTCCTCGGGCAGGTATTCCAGGGCCATCTCCCTCAGCTCTGGCGCATCAGATGCCGTGAAGTTGAGCAGCTTGCCTCTCTTCTGCCTGTACTGCCTTCTTATGTAGCCCGTCTCGTTCCCGGGGTCCATGCTGAAGAGCGGCCTGTCAAGCCCCTCCGGCTTGGACCTCAGCCAGCCTGTGATGTTGCCGAAGTCCAAGGAGGAATAGTACTGCCTCCTCTCGCCGAGCATCGCCGGCCTGTGGTTTACCGGATAGCAGTGCCTAAGCCTCAACGGCTCACGACCTAAAGCTGCGCCCCGACGAGTATGGGGAGCGTTATCGTCACGTCCCCGAAGACTGCCACCTGCTTCGCTACCGGCTTGACCTTGCCCCAAGAGATCGCCTCCCTCGGCAGCGCCCCGGAGAGGCTCCCGTCAAACTCCTGCGCGGTTGTGAGGTAGATGCAGTAGTCCAGCCCATCCTTGAACTGGTTCCACCATATGACATGGTGCTTGCTGATGCCTCCGCCTATTATCACTGCCCCTGTCTTCTTGGAATCGAAGACCATGTTCAGGATCGCGCTCATATCCTTGAAGAGATCGAGCCTCAGCTTCTTGGTTTGGGAATAGAAGAAGAGGTTTGTGCCAAACGACCCGTCGATGACGCCTGGCACGAAGACTGGCACCTTCTTCTCGTATGCCGCCTTAAGGAACGAGCCCTCATCCTTGATCCTCTTGCCGAACTCCGACAGCAGCTCGCTCGGTGATATCGACTCCTTACCATCGAGGATCGAGGGCAGCTCTGCGGTCATCACCTTCTCGATCAGCGGGCCGTAGTCCTCTAGCGGTATGACGACATTGCCGAGCCTGTGTATCTCGAGCTCATTCAGCATGACGTCATCGAGCTCAAATTCGCCGGAGCAGTACCTCCCTCCGTAGCTCCTTGCGATATCATGATCCAGTGCGCCGCATGTCGTGACTATCGCGCTGACCCATCCGTTCTTTATCATCTGCGTGATTGTTCCCCTGAGACCTGTCGAGACCACGTTGCCTGTAAAAGAAAGGAAGTTTGTGCACCCGCCGGCAGTCATCTCCTTGATTATCTCTGCTGCCTTAGCCATGCGGGGCGCCATGAACCCCCCCATCCCGCCGAACTTGCGCACGAGCTCGCCTAGCCCCGTCTTGCCGTCTACTGTGATATCCTCCACCTTCCTAGAGACGAGCGATTCCCTGAACGCCCTCTTCTTTTCATCATCACGGAACGAAATACCACCATCCCCCTCTTTCCAACTTGTTGCGACCCTAGGATGCTTATCGCCGCACTCAGATATCTAGCGCCTCCCCTTCCTTAATAATTACCACCTCGCAGATCGCATTCTTGCAGGCCATCTCCCTGAACTCCTCCGGGCTCTGCTTGATGGAGTCAAACGTGTTGTAGTGCATCGGCACGACCACCTTCGCCCCTACTAGCTCTGCGGCCTTTGCAGCCTCATAAGGCCCCATGGTGTACTTACCCCCTATGGGGAGGAGCGCCACCTCTGGCCTGTACATCTCTCCTATCAGCTCCATGTCCCCAAACAGGCCTGTATCTCCGGCGTGGTAAACCCTGTCTCCTTCGCCCGCAAATACATAGCCGCAGGATGCGGCGCTATGGAGCGCTGCCGTGCAGTGTATGTCGATCCCCTTGATCCTGACCGTCCCGCCTATATTGACCGAGACGACATCCTCGACACCTGCGTCAATGGCGGCAGACTTATGGTCGCCGATGCAGACCAGCGGCGCCCTGTCCCTCTTCGCGATCTTCAGCGCGTCCGGCCAATGGTCAAAATGCGCATGCGTCGCCGCAACGATGTCTGCATGCCTGACGTCGTCCAGCCTCAATCCGGACGATGGATTATCACTGATGAACGGATCGATGACTATGCACTTCCCATCCATGCACAGCTCGAATCCTGCGTGACCCAGCCACCTTATCCTCATTAGCTCATTCCCCAATTAAGATAAATCGAACTATGCTATATAGTCCTAATGGTGCCTCCATTGGATTACGAGATAACCCCTGGTGCTATTCGTATAAGGCTGGGAGAGGACGAGTACGCCGCCCTAGAATACCATGTTGAGGGCGGTCGCATCTTCCTAGACTCCACTTACACCCCCGACCGGCATCGGGGAAAGGGCGTCGGTGGCAGGCTCATGAGTGCCGCAATAGAATACGCCCGCTCGAACCATTACTCCATAGTCCCTGTGTGCCCTTTTGCGATAGAATATTTTAAGAAGCACCCTGAATATGGAGAGATGGTTGAGAAGGGCGTTTGAGATGATTGTGTTCTCGGATAACGCCAAGTACATCACAGCGGCCGCAATACTCATGTTTCTCGCATTTGCGCTGGGCGCCGTCATGCCGATGGGCGAGGGATCCATGGCTGATAACCCCCTCTTTGACGGTCTCGAATCGATTGTAGGCTACTACGAACCGTACAACCCATTCAGCATAATCTTCCTATTCCTCAAGAACAGCCTCACCGCACTGATCGCGTTCGCACTGAGTCCGCTGCTGCTGGTTACGCCCGTCCTCGTGCTTTCGCTGAATGGCTTCCTGCTGGGCATTGTGGGCAACGTAATGGCGTCTCAGGTCTCCCTTAACGCCGCTCTGGCAGCACTGGTGCCGCACGGAATCTTCGAGATACCCGCGCTGGTGCTTGCTTCCGCAGCCGGTTTGCGGCTCGGGTGGGCGGCACTGAGGAAGTTAAAGGCCAAGCTCTCCCATGCTCAGTTTAGCATAGCGCCTGACTTTGCAAAGTCCTTCAGGCTTTTCATTGTGGCCATCGTCCTGCTGTTAATCGCCGCTATTGTAGAGACATACGTGACCCCTTACGTTCTCGAACTGGTCATGGGACCTCTATGATCTCGCCAATGTTCTTGGCCGGCTTGATGCCTGACGTTCTCCTCTTCAGCTCATCCTTGAACCTCTGTGATTTGAGTGCCTCGATGAACGCCTTCACAGAAGGCTTGCTGAGCCTCCTCCTTTCGCAGACAAAGTCATATTGCTCCTCGCACACCGGTATGAAATCGAGTCCGTACGTCTCTGCGACTGACCTGAGCGCGACCCCGACATCCGCCCTGCACTCGTCAATAGCTCGTGCGACCTCCTCGTGGGTCCTGACCTCGTGGTCATAGCCCTTGACTTCCGTTATGCTGATGCCGTTCACCTCCATCAGCCTGTCTATGACCTCCCTGGTGCCCGAACCAAGGTTCCTGTTGATCAGCCTCGCCCGCCCTTTAAGGTCGGCGAACCCCCTTATGCCCTTCGGGTTACCCTTCTTGACGACGAGCCCCTGCTCGCGGGTATACCCTCTTATCAGAACCGCCATGCCCTGGGGCCAGGTGCGGCTCACGGCAGTGATGTTATACCTCCTCTTGACCGGGTCATACAGGTGAATCCCCGCCAGATCTGCCTCTCCAAGCATGACCGCAGTCAGGCCGGCCGAAGACCCGACCTCCACAACCTCTGCATTAAATCCTTCGATAAGCTCGGCGAGCATCTTCACGCCGGGGCAACTGCTGCCTATTATCGAGAGATCCGGCTTCGCGGCCTCCACGAATATGTGCTTCTTGCTCTCGCCGAGGAACTTGCCTACCCTGCCCTCAAGCTCCTCATACTGCCCAAGGATGCTCTCTCCCTCGGCCGTCAGCACCGTGCCCCCTCCGCTTTCGCCTCCCCTGAACGCGCTCACGACCGGCTTCCCCAGCCTCTTCGAAAGCGCCTCCACAACATTCCAGACATGGGCATAGGTCATGCCAAGCGATTTTGCCGCAGCCATCAGCGACCCGAACTTCTTGATGCCTTGGAGAATCTCCGCCTCTTTCTCGCCTATAACGTGTCGCCCGTCCTCCTCAAGCCATACTGAAAAAGCGGGCTTCATGTTTTACCATGCCTTAGCAACATATTTAAGGTGCGTTATATCCATAAAAATATAACGAGCTGATTTGCATGGGGAATAGGAACAAACTCATAATCGTTGCTGCAGTTGCCATTGTTATAATCGCATGTGGCACATACTACTATTATGCTATCAACAACGCTCCCGAGCCCGTCACCATCCACTTCGTTTCAAGAACCGACGGCTCAGGCACACATGCCTTAGAACAGCGGCTTTGGACTGCGGCTGGAGTAACCGGATATGTAAACGATTCGTGGTACGTGTCTGCCAACTCTGGCATGGCCGCAACCATAAGGGTCGCAAACGAGATGGGCGGTTACACAATCACCGACCGTGGAACATACCTTAAGCTCAAGGCAGAGATGAACGACACCTTGAGCCTCGTCATACTCTGCGAGAATGACAGCGCCCTTTTGAATCCTTATGGCCTGATAGAATTGAACTCGACAAGATATCCTAACATCAATTCTGACATGCAGCTGAAGTTCATCCTCTTCATGATAAGCCCCGAAGGCCAGGCACTGATAGCCAACTATACCGTCAACGGTAAGCAGCTTTTCTTCCCCTGCTTTGGCAACCCTGAGTCAATCGGGCTACCCTCCGAGGACTCGACCGTCGCATACCTGAACGGCCTTCTGCAAACGAACTGGACCGAATCGCCTACCGCCGAGTCGCTCTTCATACTATCCACAACAACCAGCACTGTCGACACTGGGCTCCTGAGCTATCTGAAACCATACTTCGATACACAGTTCAACGCAAACCTGACATGGCTCTCCTTGGGGACCGGAGCGGCAATAACTACTGCTGGAAGGGGCGATGCTGATGGACTGCTGGTGCATGACCGTGTGAGAGAGGACGCATTCGTCGCATCCGGGAACGGCACGTTCAGGGTGACTTTGATGTATAACGACTTCATAATAATCGGTCCTGCATCTGACCCCGCTCACGTGGCTGGGCAGAACGCCACCTTGGCCATGATGAACATCGCTTCCTATGGCAAACAATAAACCATAAAACGGGATAGTTCGTAGAATAAAAAGGCGGTTGGCATGGGGGGCTTTGAGTTCCTTATAGACGGGTTTCTCAAAGCCCTTCAGTTAATCTCCTCTGGCGATCCACTGATCGCCACGATCACACTTCTTTCATTGCGCGTCTCCGTCACCGCCACTCTCTTGGGCGCTATTTTTGGCATCCCTACTGGCTTTCTGATTGCAAGGAAGGACTTCATCGGCAAGTCCATGATAACCACCGTCGTCAATACTGCCATGGGGCTGCCTCCCGTGGTCGTCGGGTTAGTCATCTATCTGATGCTCTCCTCATTCGGCCCTCTGGGCTTTCTCAAGCTCTTATACACGCCCGAAGCCATGATCATAGCGCAGACCGTACTGACCTTCCCTATTGCCTGCGGTATCACAATCTCTGTTGTAATGAGCCTGAACCCCAAGCTCAAAGAGACGCTCGTCTCGCTGGGCGCCCCAGGCATTTGGGAGGCCTTGATCCTGCTCAATGAAAGCCGGCTGGGGCTGATCACCGCCATAATCACTGCCTTCGGCGGGGCGATATCCGAAGTCGGCGCAATAATGATGGTCGGCGGGAATCTGGGCGGCTTCACGCAGGCCCTCACCACCTCCATAATGCTCTACACGAACATGGGCGACTTCGACACTGCGATCGCACTCGGAATCATCCTGCTGATGATCGCATTCGGGGTCAACCTATTCCTGACCCTGCTGCAGTCGCGCTCAAAGATAAAGAGGACGGTGTGATCGATAAATGGCCTCTTATCTTGAGCTTGATGGCATCTCAAAGAAGTATGGCGATAAGGCGATCCTCCGGAAGCTCAACGCCGCTTTTGACGAGGGCGACCTGGTCGCAATTGTGGGTCCAAGCGGCGTCGGAAAAACGACGTTGCTTCGGATAATCGACCGGCTTGAGGAGCCCGACTCGGGCGAGGTCTCGTTCAGGGGCGAGCCATACTCTAGGCTGTCCGCCAAGGCTGTCCAGAAGCGGATTGGCATGGTCTTCCAGAACCCTGTCGTGTTCAATGCTTCCGTCTTCAATAACGTCGCATACAGCCTCAGATTCAGGGGAGTGGCCTCCGAAGAACTCAAAAATAGGGTCCTCTCCATACTGCGCCTGCTTAAACTCGACTCCCTGAGCGAGCGAAGTGCCCTCACGCTCTCCGGCGGCGAGGCGCAGCGGGTCTCCCTTGCCCGGGCGATGGTCTACTCTCCCGAGCTGTTGCTCCTTGACGAGCCGACTGCAAACCTCGACCCACACAACGTCTCAATAATTGAAGATGCCCTCATGGAGTGCAACAGGGAGAACAGAACGACAACAATCATAGTAACCCATAACATCTTCCAGGCGAAGCGGATCGCAAAGAAGGTGGCGTTCCTTCTCGATGGCGAACTCATCGACTATTCTGCAGTCGAAGAGTTCTTCAGCTCGCCAAAGGACCCGCGGACCACCTCGTTCATCAAGGGCGACATGGTCTACTGAACCGTCAAATCCCTAGCGCCCGCACCTTGTCTTCCATGTGCCTCTCCTTGTCCCGCCTGTCATCTATCTTTATGCTCGTTGACACCCTCTTGGCGCCGGAAGCGATGACCGCCTCGTGCGCCTTCCTGACGACTGCAAGCGCTGCGCCAAGGTCCTCCGCCTCGATGACCGTTCCCATCGGCGTTACGCTGTACCTGAGCCCTGATTCGATTACAACCTCGCACGCCCTCTTCACGTAGGCGCTGAGGCTCGTGTCGCCGGTCCCTAGTGGAACTACCGAGAACTCCAGTACTATCATTCTCTCCACCGCCAAGCTGCTAATCGTTATATCTGCATGCCCCTCCATTAATATTGGTGCTCCCGCTTGCCTTCAGTCGCCGTCGATAATGCCCGAGAGGTGCTTGGATACGCCTCCACGCTCGGCGCCTCAGCTGCCGGCATTGCCGACCTAAAGGCGGTTGAGCTGCTTCCGGCATACGGAGGAGTGGCACTCCGCGACTTCAGGCACGCCGTCTCGATGGCGATCGGGCTGCCGAGCGCTGCCGTAGAGATGATCAGTGCTGATTATCCTGGGACCCTCTACGCTTGGGCCTACAGGACTGCCAACACGGCACTGGATGCACTGGCTCTGAAGGTCTCTGCGCTCATATCTGGAAGGGGTTTCCATGCGCTGGCGATCCCTGCGAGCATGAATCTCGACCCGACGCAGAGGGTCGGCCACGTGTCCCATAAGTCGATGGCTTGGGCGGCCGGCCTCGGATGGATAGGCCGAAACGGGCTTCTGGTCAATCCGACCTACGGGCCGAGGCTGAGGCTGGTCACGGTGCTCACCGACATGCCGCTGGCCTGCGGGGTGCCCCTCAAGTGCCGGTGCGGCGACTGCAGGCTCTGCGTCGACTCCTGCCCATCAAAGGCGCTCCGGTATGCCGACTTCGAGACGAGGCCTACGAGCAGGGAGTCGATCTTCGAGGCGTCCCGGTGCGCCACGAGGCTCGCCGCGATGAAGGCCCTGCTCGAGAAGCAGCCCGCCTCCGCACCATTCGCGGCCACGGTCTGCGGGATGTGCATACGCTCCTGCCCTGTCGGGAAGCCCGTGCGAGGCTGACCCCCGCCACTATGTCACTCTTTTTTGAGTAGATACTCTTAAATGCCTGTTTGCCTGACTGCTAAGGCGTGGTATTTCATGTCACGCGCCAACTCAAAAGCATTCAAGGTCTCTCTTGTAGCCTTCATGATCGCGCTCTGCGCAATCCTTGAGCTGATAAACCGCGCCTTGCCGCTCCGTGCCCCATGGGGGATGTCCATAGACTTCGTCGCACTGCCTGTCATGATCGCATTCTTTATCCTCGGCACAAGATACTCGATCATTACGGGGCTTGGCATGTACGCGATACTCCTCGTCTTTGGCTATGCCGGGTTCGTTGGGGGCACCATGAAGTTCTTCGCAACTGTGCCTGTGGTCCTCGTTTTAGGCGCCCTCATGCTCACGCCGCTCAGGAACCGGGAGTGGCCGTCCATGACCTACCGCTCGATTCCTAAGTACATCCTCGCGGCCGCCATTGCCTTGGTCGCCAGGTGCGCGGTGGCATCGGCAGTCAACTACTTCTGGGCCATACCGATCTTCTTCGCAATGCCCATCGAGCAGGTGATCGACTCGTTCTTCTTCGGCTCCATATGGGGCTTCATAGCATTCGTCGCTGGAATGAACGTCACTCAGGGCGTGCTCGATTTGGCTGCGGCATGGATAGTGGTCTTCGGCTTCGGGATCGCCAGACGCTACGCCCCAAAGGCATGACCCTCCGTCTCTGAAAGCGGCAGCCGTCGGGTACGCATCATGAGATGCGTTAAGGTTAATAGCGGTCTGCCGATACTTACTCCATCCTTTGGTGCTCGCTTTGATCCGCGCCGTACTCTTCGACCTTGACGGGACACTGGTTGACTGCATCAGGCCGATGGAAAGGGCATTTGTGGAGGTGGTTGAAGAGCTTGGGGCGAAGATCACAGATGAAGACCGCGCCAATGTCGCCGAGAACCTGCGCTCCCTGCTCATACAGCGTTCCTCTCCATACGCCGGGGTCGTCTTCCTCTGGCGCCTCGGCAGATACGTGGGGCTGCCGCGCCACAAGAACCTCCTGATGATATTCAAGGCGTTCCGGCGGCTGAAGCGCATCACAGAGGACTCCCCGCTCTTTCCTGGCGCAATCGAGTTGCTTGCCCAGTTGCGGGGGATGTCCCTCAAGCTGGGCATAGTGACGACGCGAAGCGCTAAGGAGGCCCTGCCCCTGCTCAAGCGCCTCTCGATCGCCCACTACTTCGATGCGGTGGTAACGAGAGACGATGCCGCCAGGAGCAAACCCTATCCTGATCCTGTGCAGCTGGCGCTCAAGCTGCTATCGGCGGCGCCTGAGGAGGCCGTGATGATAGGCGACATGCCGACCGACATCGACTCCGGCAGGGGAGCGGGCACAAAGACCGTCGGGCTCCTCGTCGGGATCTTCAATAAGGAGCTGGTCGCTGCCAAGCCAGACGCCTTGGCGGGCTCCCTGCAGGAGATCACGCCGGTGCTCTCAAGGCTCTGACTTGCTTACTTATGCTGTTCCGCCTGCTTGCCAGTCCATCCACGCATCCAGTCCGGGACCTGTATCTGCCCGCGCCGCCATCCAGCCCCTCCCGTTGGATGCCCGCACAAGCGGGCTCGGAATCCCCATGCCTCTGTAAACAGCGCTGGTCGCCTCGGCTATCATGGCCGCGTAAGCCCTCCGGTCATAGCTCCCCCTGAATGCCTCGGGCACCGCCACCCTGCACATAGGGTTCGGGTGGTTCACATCGACGTATATGAACTCCACCTCCCCGCCCTCCTCGACCTCTGCCCCGCCGTTCATCCTCTGGATAGCCGCCGACCTCTGCGCAACGTTCGCCGCATACTCGCCGACCGCCTTCCCGAGCCTCTTTCTGACTACCAGCCTCTCCCACGGGACCCTACCTTCCATCAGATCCGCTATCACCCTGAAGGCCATCCTGCCGCCCGCCGCCCTGCCCGCAGAAACCACCTCTGCGAGCGAGCCGCGCCCCATGACCTCCTGTATGAGCCTCCTCTGGAAGTCCCTTACGTACTCCGGCACGTCCGACCTCCTCATCTCTATCCCCCTCGCCTCAACCCTCCCGTCGAAGGTCACTCCGAAGTACCTCTTCAGGGCGGACGCTCCGCCGCCGCCCTTCAGCGGCAGGAATGCTGCCCGTCTGAAGTGCTCATCGACGGACATCGAGAGGCCTGTCGTTGCCGATATCCTGGTCGCCAGCTCTGCGTAGTCCTTCGTTGACGCTCCGCCCCTCGCTACGAAGAGGGAATCCACATCGCAGTAGACTATCTTGAACCCGCCCCCCTCGGCAACTGCCTTTGCCTCGAGCATCGCCTCCCTGGACCTCTTGGTTATCTCCTCGTAGGTTACGATGTTTCCGAACCTGTTCCGGCAGCACCCTGCGATGCCGTCCTGCGTGACGAGTATCATCTTGAGCGCATCCACCCTCTCCTCGCAGTACCTCCTCATCGGGGCNGGCCGACGCCGGCTCGACATGGAAGAACGGCGTATATCGGTCCGTAACCCTGACGTGGCCGCCCGCCTCCGTCTTGATCCAGACAACCGCCTCCCCCCTGCTGATATATGCGTCCAGAATCCATCCAGAAATGGGCTCCATCCTGTGCCACCCGCCTCGCCGCTCAGGCCTCTCCCTTGCCGCCCTCCGCCCCTCCTGCCCCCCTCCCCTCAAGCCTCCTTACGCGCTCCTCGAGCGCAGCTATCGCGGCGTCCCTCCTCTCCAGCTCCTTCCTCATCTCCTCGATCTTGCCCCTGTTGTGGACGTTCGCCGTAAGGTTCATTGCGTCAAGGACCAGCGGCACCTCCGCATTGACCATCGCCGCGTGCTCCCTGTCCCACGCCTCCCTGAGCAGGAGCTCGAAAGCCTCCCTGTCCCACGCCTCCCTCAGCATCCCGACGTAGTTCTTCCTGAGCCTCTCCAGCATGTCAAGGTAACTCTGCCTAAAAGGCGGTGTTATCCTCCCCATCTCCAGCATCACCTCGCATCTCGATGGTACGCCTTCCGCAACCCGCGATACTGCCGGCGCCTTCCTTCCGGGATGCTTCAGCAGCAGTGCCCTCATGGGGCTGCCGTCCACGAGTGACACTGCCACGTTGGACAGCGACAGCGCCAGCGGCGGGGCTGACCGCCATGTCCCGTCCGTGGAAGCTGCCGTCACGACCATTACTGCACCCATCCTCGCCGATGCCCGCCACAGCCTTGAGAGCGATGCCCCGATCCCGGCGCGGGCTGCCCTCTCCCCGCCGCCCTCTGCGCAATCCATGAACGCCGTGAGTCCATGCACGATGACTGCCGCCGCTCCTTCGCGCAGCATGGCCCCCTCGAGTGCCTCGGCCGCCTTGGCCTGCCTCCCCTCGCTGCCCGCCGCCGAAAAATAGACCTTCCTGAAGACCTCCGCCGGGTCGATTCCCTCCGCCTTGGCATGGCGTGCTAGCAGGTCCGCCCTGAGGAGCGTCTTCTCCAGGTAGTAGTTCCTGTTGTTCATATACGCGACCTTCCCGGCGGCGCATCCCCTCACGATAATCTTGTGCACCAGCTCGTCTAGGAAGCGTTCCGGTCTCTCCCCTGACCCGCAGAATAAGTAGCACTGCCCCGCCTCCATGGGCCCGATCAGCGCGTCTAGGTCGGCATACCCTGTCTCCAGCGTCTTGGCTGCCTTGAGCGACGATGCCCTCGTGAACGAGGTGCCTGCCGTATGGCGCGCTCCGAAGGCGATCGGTGTCTCTGCCGACAAATGGCGTCTCCCGGCGTGCGGTTGCAGCCATCTCCGCATATGATCATTTTCGGTCGAAAATCGCTAGCGGGGCCATCTGCGCCCCCATGCCCGATGGCTGCAGGCGCCGCCAATCACTTTCAGGCGGCATACTCTCTGAACCGCATGCCTTGCTGCCTGCGCTGCCCCTGAAAGGGGCCTGAAAGCTTCCGTGCGCCCCGGATCGGACGGCTTCTACCCCTTTTTGGCGGTGCCGTCCCTTCTCATCTCCGTCTGCCCCATCATATATGGGACCAGCACGTCGGGTATCCGTACGCTGCCGTCCTCCTGCTGGAAGTTCTCTATGATCGCCACAAGCGTCCTCTCGGTCGCCACGAGGGTGCTGTTCAGCGTGTGCACGTGCCTCGTGGGGTCGTTCGGCCTGTCCCTGAAGCGCACGTTCGATCTGACCGACTGATACGCGGTGCAGTTGCTGCAGGAGACCTCCTCGCGGTACTTCTCCTGGCCGGGGAGCCACGCCTCTAGGTCGTACTTCTTCGCCGCTACCGTGCCCAGGTCGCCGGTGCAGACATTGACGATGTGGTAGGGTATGCCGATGCTCTGGAAGAACTCTTCGGCATTCCTGATCAGCAGCTCGTGCTCCTTAGGTGACTCCTCTGGTCTGCAGAAGACGAACTGCTCAACCTTCTCGAACTGGTGGACCCTGAATATGCCCTTCGTGTCCCTTCCGTGCGCCCCCGCCTCCTTCCGGAAGCACGGGCTTATCCCGCAGTATCTAAGAGGGAGGCTCTTCCCGTCGAGTATCTCCCCGGCGTGCAGGCCCAAGAGGGCGTGCTCCGCTGTCGCAAGGAGGAAAAGGTCCTCACCTTCGATCTTGTATATGGTGTCCTCGAAGTCCGAGAGCGCGACTGCCCCGCTTATGACCTCCTTCTTCATCATATAGGGGGGCTGGAACGGGACAAATCCCCTCTTTGCCATGAAGTCCAGGCCGTACCTTATCAGGGCATAGTTCAGCCTGACTAGGTCGCCCTTGAGGTAATAGAACCTGGCGCCGGAGGTCCTCGCCGCCCTCTCGATGTCGATCAGATCGAGGCCGGTCGCGAGATCGATGTGGTCCTTGGGCTTGAACTTGAACTGGGTCGCGCCGCCCCAGCTCCTGACGACGACATTGTCCGCGTCGTCCTTCCCAAAGGGCACCGTCTCATCCATTATGTTGGGGAGCCTCATGAGCAGGGCATCCATCTTCTCCCTGTAGGCGACCATCTCCTCCTCGACTGCCTTGATCATCGCCGGTATCTCCTCCGCCTCCCTTATCTTCTGGGAAGCGTCCATCCCCTGCCTCTTGAGCTTGGCTATCTCCTGAGTGACCTTGTTCCTGTTCCCCCTCAGCCTGCCCGCCTCGGTGAATCTCCTGCGCCACTCTTCATCATACTTGAGCAGCTCGTCGAACATCTCGAGAGTTCTTGCGTCGTTCCTCTTTGCCAGATTGTCTCTGACCGACTGCGGGTCCTCCCTGATAATCTTAATGTCAAGCATGGATCTGACACCCTCATACCTTGTTGAGCTTCTTGATCAGTTCTATCCGGTCTGGCGGTATAAGCCTAGCCCCGCCGAAGTGCGATGCCACGAAGGTGATCTTTGATGTCGCCTCGAGGACCTCCGCAATGGTGATCGCCTCTGCAAGGTCGCGCCCAGCGGTCACGACCCCATGGTTCAGCAGTATCGCCGCCTTGTGGCCCATCATCGCATTGCCGACCGCATCCCCGAGCTCATCGGTGCCCGGGTACATGAACTCGATGATCGGAACGTCTCCAAGCAACATCACCGCCTCGATCGTCACCGGCTCGACCCTCCTGCCCGCGAGCGCCAGCCCGGTTGTGTATGGGCTGTGCGCATGCAGCACGGCCATCGCGTCCGCCCTCTTACGGTATATCGCAGCGTGGAAGTGCCACTCGATCGAGGGTCTGTGTGCACCCTCAACGATGTTGCCTTCGAGGTCGATCTTCACGATATCCTCTGGCTTGAGGCTGGCCTTGTAGACGCCGCTCGGGGTGATCAGCACCTCGTTGCCCCCCTTCAGCCTCACGCTCGCATTCCCTCCTGTCCCAGTCATCAGTCCCTGTGAGACGAGCGAGGCCATGCACTCCACCAGCTGCCTCCTGAACTCCATTTCCCCGGATGGCACCTCTTGACACCCCAAAACCCTTCTCTTGAACCGCCTTGATATCGGTTTCCCTCAGTAGAGGTCGCGCAAAATTAGTTAAGCTTTCACCCTCACACTATCTTCCCTCACACCAAACGGTTAATCGATGGCTTCAATATCCGCCCTTTCATCAATTCGCCAGCGTTATATCTTCCTGCAGGATTATGCCGTCGTGGAACGACCTGTACATGAAAAGACCCTTGCACTTTGACTTAACTCATGAGCAGGGGTTCAAAGCGAAGCGTTCTGTTGATTGGCTGACCGCCTACCGCCATGTGATCAACTCAATCGCCTTACGTCATAGATCACTGTCTGATTCAGAAGGGTCAACTTTTATTCCATATGAATTGCTTTTTTGTATGCCAAACATACAAAAAATTTAAGAGATGCTTGTAGCATGATTATGTTAGGGAATTAGAATGCAAAAGAAATGTAATTTTGCATTCCGTGTCATTGTTGTAGCTTTATTGCTAGCATCTGCGCTTGCTACTCCACAAGTAACCTCGATTCTAACAGGTGGCCAGAAAACCATCTTTTCATCGTCAAGCTCAGACTCATTAACGTCTCCTTCATCGGGAAATGCATATCCGACTGACGCTTATCCCGTGTGGGGGCGGGCAGCAATGCCGATGTTGTCCCTGTCTACGTGGATGTCCTCGATTCAATCCCTCGGGCTGATCCTAGCGAATGGCCTGGCGCCCAGCTCGGTCCCGATATTCGCATTGTGGGGGCGGGCAGCAATGCCGATGTTGTCCCAGCTAAGTTCGATTTCGATTTCACATCCATTATTGACCCATTGTGTCGATTGAGTTGTGTCGATGTTAACGCTAATGCATTAAATGCAGACTCTGATCCAAACTGGGCTATCGGTGCATATAGCACTTCAGTAGGCAATTCGATAGAAACGACAACTTGGTATAATATGCCCTCTTCACTTACACTCGGTAATGGTTACTCATTTGCGACCATGGTGAATTGTCCTATCTCAGCAAGCGGAAGTGTGATTTGCAACGACACAACCTATACTTACAGTGGGATTCTCATTCAAGCTGGCGACTTGTACGCCCCATCCTACGCTGCCATACCTGACGTTAATGTGGTATTTTTAGCACAGTCTGGAGACAATTACGTTGTATTTTACTTCGTTTTCTTATGGACAAATATTAGCCTTGGCTCTGGTCAGGTTACGGAAACCGTTCGATATGAAAACGTTGGAGGGGTTACAGCTTGGTGGGTGATCATGAATGACTACTATTTGCTTGGTGTTTCATCGAGTGATTTCATCATCAATTTGAATGCGCCTCCAACGTATCTTCTTATCAGTCCCTCAGGCGTGACTGACTATTCATTTACGAGTATCGGAACTACTTCGAGTATGATTTCCCTTAATGGTTTATACTGGCGCCCCTCAATCGCAATGGAAGTGAATGAACCCACTTCTGGCGCATTCTTCACTAGCAACCCTGACGTATGCGTCGAGGCAGACGTGGAGACAAGCGCCTTCTATTACTACGCGAAATCCAATGCCGCACAATATTTCAATATAGGCCTTGATCCCGCTCCCGGTACCGCATACGGCTCAGGATTAACGCGCGAATCTTCCTCATCAGACTATTACGCTGAATTTGGGACATCATCCGGAGTCAATAGTTGGATGTCCGCTCATTGGAGTCTTGCAAACCCAACATTGACCCAGACAACGACCACTAACTTGCCCAACTTGAACACGCAGTGTTATCTACGCATGATCAAAACAGGTCTAGGCTCTGGCTACTTGCTTCCGGGCAGCGGGTGGTATCTGAAGGGCACTCAAGTTCAAATTTCAGCCACAACGATAGGGTGTGCCACCTTCAGGAGCTGGACCGGCTCTGGAAGCGGCTCCTATACGGGGTATGATAATCCTGCAACAGTAACTATGAATGCGTACATACAAGAAACGGGTCGCATTGATAATTGGTGTAAATAGGCACAAACATCATCTTTTATTCTCCCATTTTTTCTCACAACCGTTTTTTTCAAAAACTTGGGTTATAGAAAGTTCGTACCCTGCCTTGTGGGCATACATTATGATGCGATCATCCATCCATGCGCCTTATCTGCGTTTTTTGATGACTCCGCCTCTGGGGAGCGTTGGATGCGATAGAATGAACGGTCGGAGAGCATCGCTATCAAACGTTAGTCACCACGCACCACTTTATGTAATGACTGATCAGCTCCGCATGACCTCTATGGGGTTAAGCTTTTATCCTGTTGGCACTTCTGCTATAGACTACTGAGCGTGGTTTTTTTGAGGTCAGTCATCAACGACCCCGTTGGCGAGCATTACTGGGAGCTCGAGGTGCTCTTCAGGACGGCAGGCGACCTGCCGAAGCGTCTGGGCAGCCTATCCGATGCGTTGAGGGGTCAGCATCTCCTCCACGCCAAGATGTATCCTCTATACGAGAAGTGCGACACCTTCTGCTGCGCCTTCACCTTGGGGCTCCGCGGAGTATCGATGGAAGGCATGCACCACTCGATCAGAGAGGCGCTGGGGAAGGATGTGGTTTCGCTCAAGCATAAACTGGTCAGCCAGTCCGAGGTTTCCAGCAGCAACGAGCCGCCCCGCTGCGGCTCTCTGGACGAGGCCGGCTGGGCGGTTCTCTTGCAGTCTCTGGCGGGCAACTTCGGAACTGGCGCTCTCTCAGCGATCCACTCGACCGGTCTGGAGATCGGCGCCTCCAAAGGGAGGGAGCTTGCGCAGCTGCATGCCCGCGAGGACTGGTTCATGCTTCTCATGAAAGGGCTCGACGCCCTGCAGAGCAGCGGCTGGGGCAAGTACCAACTGCTCAAGACCGGCACACTCCCGCACAACATCGAGGTGCGCATCTTCGAGAACCTTGAGTGCAAGGCGGCGATGTCTGTCCACCCGTTCGAGAACTCTTTCACCCGCGGCTACATCACTGGGCTGCTCAGGTCCCTCTTGAGCGACAACATCATGGTGAGGGAGGAGCGGTGCATAAGGAAAGGCGACGACTATTGCAGCTACGTCATAGAATGATCGGCACTGCCTGCTAGTGATGGTTGGTAATCAAGATGAACAGCATAGTCATCGTGAGGAGCGGCGGGGAGATCGGCATCAAGAGCCGGCCCGTGAGGCGGGAGTACGAGATCCTGCTGCTAAAGTTGATCCGGGGCGCGCTTCGCGACGAGGAGATACCCTTCAGCAGAATCTGGCGGGACGCGGGCAGGGTCTTCATCCTGACCCCCGATGCCCAAAGGGCGGCGCGTCTGGCATCGAGGATATTCGGCGTCGCATCGACGTCGCCCGGGGCCGTGACTGATGCCTCAATGGGTGCAATAATCGATGCCGGGAAGAGGCTCGCAGCAGGAATGGTGCAGGGCACGTTTGCAGTGAGGTGCCGGCGGACAGGAAACCACCCTTACTCGAGCCAGGACGTAGCCGCCAGGCTGGGCGAGGCGATACTTGGGCTCGGCGCGCCCCTTAAGGTGGACCTCACCGATCCGGATCAAGAGGTCTCCGTCGAGATCCGGAGCGATCTTGCCATGGTCTATTCTGAGGTCTACGCAGGCCCTGATGGATACCCTATCGGCACTCAGGACTCTGCCTTGGGGGTTGTCGACGAGACCGCGGACTCGCTTATCGCCTCTTGGTGCATAATGAAGCGGGGGTCGCCGGTCACCGCGCTATCCGTTGAGCAGGAGGGGCGGGATATGGGTCCTGTTGTGGACAATCTAGTTACCCTTTCAAAATGGCTCCCAAGCCGCGGGCTCAATTGCCTGCAGGCCACCGCGCCCGCGGGTCTTCGGGAGGACGAATTCCGGACATTCAGCCTTAAGGTTGCCGACGCGGCCGCCGCCACGCTAGGGCTGGGCATGACCGTTTCAGGCATGGTTCCAGCCGACCTCGACGCGTTGGGCTCAATGTCAAGGGACGCAGAGACCTCCCTCCTCTTCCCGCTCATAGCCATGGATAGTGCCTGTATGCGCAAGTGGGCGTCGCTCATCGGATTGGACCTGAACCGCTCGGCCAGGTACGGCTCAAGGCTGAATGATGGCAGCATCGCCGCCTCTGCCGTCAGCGCATCGCTGAAAGGCATCAGGCGGTTTACGGTTTCGCGCGGCAGGATCAGCCCAAAGACCTGAGTGCTTCTTCGATAAGCCTCTCGATAGGCATCTTCGCCTCTTCCTTTAGGGCTTCCTCTGGGCGCGCCCTCGTCCTCGCCTTTATTGCCTGCGCCGTGCACTCCTGCGCCTTCGATGTGGAGATCTCAAACGTCCCTATCTTTCTGGCTATCGCCTCCACCTCCCTCTTGTTCATGCCGATCAAGGGCCTGACGATTGGCATACCGACGACAACGCTGTCCACAACGAGGTTGTGCAGGGTCTGGCTCGCCTGCTCCCCCAGTATCTCGCCCGTCACTATTGCGCTGCAGGAATACCTCCGCGCTATCCTCTCCGCCTTCCTATACATCATCCTCTTGCATAGCACACAGGAGAGGTTCCTGCGGCACTTCAGTATCTCTTCAAGGTCCCTTCCGTGAGGGACGACCAGAGTCGTGCCTTTCTTCCCGCACGCCTCCTCGACCCGCCTTATCGTTCTCAACGCCCTTTCCATCGTATCATCGCCGGCGAAGGGCCTATTGTCGAAGTAAACGAAGATCGGCTCCCAGCCTGCCTTGATTCCTAGGTATGCCGCCGGAGGCGAGTCTATTCCGCCTGACATCATAAAGACCGCTCTTTCCGTTGCCGATCCCTCACACTCGAATTGCTTTAATGCAATATAACTATGCCTCCTACAAAACAGCAATTGAAAAATATAGGGTGCACAAATTAATCCCAAGTGACCCGAGATGACATCCAGCAGTGCGGCTCTTTTATGCGGCTCATTTAAGGAGGGCTTTGGGAAGGAGGTTTCTCCATACAGGCGCGTGCTTGCAGCCATCGACAACTCCTACATGTCAGCGAAGGTCTTTGAAAGGGCCCTCCTCCTTTCTCAGCGGTCCTGCAGCGTCCTGTACGCGGTTAACGTGATCCAGACAAAGCTGCCATATGCGAACAGCAGCCCTGTGGCAGTTGATCCTGCCTATCACGACCTGATGCGTAGCAACTCGAAGGACCTCTTCGAGGTGGTGCTTAGGAAGGCGAAGGAAGCGGGCGTGAATGTGACGCCAGTCCAGCTTGATGGCGATCCGGCCGAGGAGATCCTGAAGTTTGCTCTGGACAATGACGTGGAGCTGATCGTCGTTGGAAGCAAGGATAAGCTCGGATCGATAAAGAACCTCGGCAGCGTGAGCTCAAGGATAGCTATCGAGGCTAAGTGCGCCGTCTTGATTGAGCGGTGAGTTGTCCTCCCTAATCTCGTCGCAAGGTAAAATCGTATCCTCGAAACTTTTTTTAACTACTTGATTAAAGAGTTTAACCGCAGGTGTATCTGTTAATGAGCAATTTCGCTAAAAACTGGGAAGCTCCGGAGAGGAAGGGTAGCGTTCCCAGCGGTCCGCTGAAGCCCCATATTGAAAGTACGATTAAGTTGATAGGAACGCAGGTTCAGAGGCTAGATATAGCTAACAACAGGCTTGTAGAGAAGGACGCACAAATTTTCAACAAGGTTGTTGATGCTTACTCGAAGCACGACCGGGCAAAGGCAACAATATACGCCAACGAGTTGGTAGAGGTCCGGAAGATCATAAAGCGCGTAACTCAGGTCAAGCTCGCGCTTGAGAGCATATCCCTAAGGCTTACCACCGTCAAGGATTATGGAGACTTCGTTGGCACAGTGACTCCCGCCATCTCCATCATCAAGGGCGTGCAGGGCGGCGTGCTCCAGGTTGTCCCTGAGGCGGAGAAGGGGTTCGCCAGTTTGAGCGACTCGCTCTCTGCAATAGTGACCGACGCGGGCACATCCTCCAACCTCAATGTATCGTTCGGCGCAGCCAACGAGGATGCCGAGAAGATTCTTGGCGAAGCTGCAACGGTGGCCGAACAGAGGATCAAGGACAAGTTCCCCGAGTTGCCTGCCGACGTCAGCCGTGAAGGCATTCAGCTTTAAGGGCGCCGTGAGCACAGCCGGTGCTCATCTATCCTTTTTTTATAAATTGCTCTCTTTCCCGTCCCGTTCCCGTTCATATGCCTATTATCGTATGCTTCAGTGCTTTGACTCCTCGGCACGCCGTTAGGCTGCCGATGAGCGTCTTGAGCTTGTCGACGCCGCCCCGTACTGCGATTATCTCGAGGCAGTTCTTCTCGTCGATGTGGATGTGCAGCACTGAATTTATGACCGACCTCGAATGATGTTGGATATCCGTGAGCTCCTCCCCAACCTCGTGAACGTCGTGGTCATAGATGAGCACGATCGCCCCTGCGCACTCCCCGCTCCCGCGGGCCCAGTTGTGCTCCGAAAGGAAGAGCCGCATTGCCTGCTGAATCGCCTTTGACCTGTCTTGGTTGAGACTTCCGATCGTACCGTCGAATTCCTTCACTAGATCCGGCGGAGCCGATATGCTGAACCTTTCGACACCAGTCTTCGAGCCCATATTGATCGCTTACCCCTATGTCGCTTGGTTTTTATAACATTTCTTCGTACGGCGGAATCTGCAATAATTGTTCCGATAGATTTAAAATTGTTTTGCTGATATTCAAACGAAGTCTGGTGTTCGCGAATGGGAATGACGTTGGCTGAGAAGATCATATTCAGGAAGACAGGCAAACGGCCTACTCCTGGTGACATTGTCGTATTACCTATCGATGCCGCCATGGCCCACGACGGAACCGCTCCATTGATGATAAAGAGCTTTGAAGCGATGGGCGCAAAGCGGGTATGGGCAAAGGAGAAAGCGGCATTTGTAATTGACCACATCTCTCCGAGCTCGAACGAGGGCACGTCTGCCCTGCACAAGATGATGAGGGACTTCGCGGCTGCATACGGCGTCACGCTCTACGATGTGGGCGAGGGCATATGCCACCAGATACTGCCTGAGAAGGGGTACGTATTCCCTGGCGGGGTCGTCGTAGGCGCGGACTCGCACACGTGCACCCACGGCGCATTCGCAGCCTTCTCGACAGGTATAGGCTCAACCGATATGGCTGCTGTCTTCGCCTCTGGCAAGCTCTGGTTTAAGGTACCCGAGACCCTCAGGATCAACATCACCGGCACGCTGCCGTCGAACGTCATGTCAAAGGACGCTATCATCTATGCAATCGGCAAGGTCGGCGCAGACGGCGCCACATACAAGGCGGTCGAGTTCACCGGCGACGCCGTGAAGAGGATGACCATGGACAGCAGGATGACCATGTGCAACATGGCAATCGAGATGGGCGGGAAGACCGGCCTGATCGCATCCGACTCGGTTACCCGGCAGTTCCTCGAGGGCAGGATCCGTGTCCCCTTCGTGGAGCTGGCTGCGGACCGCGATGCGTCCTACTCCGATGTGCTCGAGATAGAGGCCGAGAAGCTTGAGCCTCAGCTCTCCTGCCCGCATCAGGTCGACAACGTCAAGCCCGTCTCTGCGCTCGAAGGCATGCACGTCGATCAGGTCTTCATCGGATCCTGCACCAACGGCAGGCTCGAGGACCTGCGGGTGGCGGTCAAGGTGCTCCGCGGCAAAAGAGTGAAGGCAAGGACGATAGTGATGCCTGCATCGAGGGAGATCATGCTTGGCGCGATCAGAGAAGGGCTGATCGAAGAGCTGGTGAAGGCGGGCTGCGCGGTTGGCGTGCCAGGATGCGGCCCCTGCGTGGGCGGCCATCACGGCGTCCCGTCGCAGTCAGAGGCCGTGATTTCGACTACGAACAGGAACTTCAAGGGGAGGATGGGGTGCGCAGACGCAGACATCTATCTGGCGTCTCCACTCACAGCTGCCTATGCCGCACTCTATGGCAAGCTGGCAATTCCTATGGGGGTCTAAGCATGCAGGTCATAAAGGGGAAAGTATGGAAATTTGGTGACGACATATCAACAGACTTGATCATTCCCGGAAAGTACAAATTCAAGACAATAGACTTCAACGAGCTCGCAAGGCACGCAATGGAAGGCGCGGACCCTCAGTTCTCATCGAAGGTCTCGAAGGGCGACATAATCGTCGCCGGCGAGAACTTCGGCTGCGGCTCGAGCAGGGAGCAGGCCCCCGTCGTCATCAAGCACGCGGGTGTCAGCGCGGTGGTTGCGAAATCGTTCGCCAGGATCTTCTACAGAAACTCCTTCAACATCGGTCTGCCCGTAGTCGAGTGCCCTGACTTGGACGACAGCATAAAGACAGGCGACACCGTCGAGCTGAGGCTGGCCGAGGGGCAGGTGCTGGCCGGCACGAGGACCTACTCCTTCAAGCCCATACCGCCATTCCTCATGACAATTCTGCAGGACGGCGGGCTGGTCGAGCATTTCAAGAAGCGCGGCGGGTTCATCTGGGAAAAACAGGGCTGAACCCATCCCCTGCCTTTTTTATTGCGGGGCCTGCCCTTGGGCGGCTTTGGGGCGCCCTGCCGGGCGCATCGCCAAAATTACCGGTCGCCGGGCGGCCGCCCTATTTCTTCCTTCCTTTTCTTTACCTCAGGTCGCGGCCAGCTTTGATGCTATCTCCTCTATGCCCCGAGAGAATTGGTGATCGAGGTGCTTCAGATAGAATATCTCCTTGCTGCCGTTCTCGGTAAGATCGTCAGACTGAAGTAGTACCCCTGCGACCGTGCATCCATACACCCTCTCCATGTCCGCGCGGAGCCTCACGAAGTCGTATGTTTGTAGCACCTTGTTGACGACAAGCAGGAGGTTGCTAACCCCTAGCCTCTTGCAGACCTCAAGCGTTACCCTCGTGCCTTGGAAGTCCTGCTCGTCCGGGCGCAGTATCACTATGGTCGCGTCCGATATCGCCAGCGAGAGGAGCGTCTCCTCGCCTATCCCCGGGTGGGTGTCGATGAAGAGGTAATCCAGATCTAGCTTGTTTATGAGATTCGTAAGCCCTTCGTTGAGGAGAGAGACCTCGTACCCCTCCTTAAGTATCTTCGTTATCTCGCCAAGGTTCATGCTCGATGGGATCAGATAGACCTTGCCGCCCGCCTCTTCGACGCCCTGCAGTCCTTTTGTTACGTCGTAGGCCGCATCGTTGATGTCGCACTTACCCCAGAGGTAGTCGTTGAGCGAGTGCTTTATCGACTCCGGCTCAAATCCAAACAACACGTGTATCCCCGGGGACTGGATGTCCGTGTCGACAATCCCTACCTTCTTCCCCTTCTTCGCCATGCATGCTGCGGTATTGCCAACCAAGTTTGTCTTTCCGGTTCCACCCCTAAACGAATGCACAACAATGATCTTGCCCATCCATTATTCCAGCCATTTTTTTCTTTTCTGTCATTTATTGCATCTGGCAATATTTAAGCAGTGAAAACTGCTTCACGCTACCTCGACTTCCTGATATCCTCTGCCTCCTTCTTAAGCCATTTGAAGTAATCCGTGTTTGTGATCTCCGAAACTGCCTTCTTGGCGCGCTTCTCATCGATCTTGATCTCCAGCGTCTTGACCTTGATCTCCAACTCCTTCGAGTATTTCTTCAGCTTGTCGATCTCAAGCTCCCTGATCCTGATCTCCTTCTCGATCAGCTCCTTCTGGTACTTGTCCCGCTCCTCTCTCGTCTTCCTCTCCTTGATAAGGTTCGATACGAAGATCGCGAAGATGAACATGCCCGACGCGTTGGCAAACACCATAGGTACAACGACAGACTCGACAACCGTAAGCGCAGCCGAGAATGGCGTGCTTATCAGGAGTGTGATACCCATGTGCAGCAGTTCCATAAGCGCAGAGAATAGGACCGCATACAGAATGCCCACGAACTTGCCCTTGTTCAGCTTGTAAATCGCGCCTCCGATTATCCCTGCGCACAGCGTCGCTATGGAGCAAGGAACTCCTGTGAAGCCGCCCAACGAGATTCTGTGCAGTGCTCCGATTATCCCTGCTCCGATCCCGACGAATGGTCCGCAGGCAAGGCCGCCGATCATGGGTCCCAAGTCCCTAACGTTTGCAATTGCCCCGAAGATCTCGATGCCGCTGTATGTGCCGAATATCGAGAAGCAGCCGAAGATAGCTATGAGTATCGCCTGGTTCTTCCAGGTGAACTTCTTCTCGAGAACTTCCGTGAACGGCTTTGTCCGTGTTATGAGGTATGCGATGACGACTATCACGCATATGTTCTTGAGGAGGGGGACGACTAGCGCTACCGCATCTTCAATCATTACTTAAGCCTCAGTCAAGCTTCCTCTCAAGAGGTCCCCAAACGTCGAACTGCACCTTGGAAGAGCCCTTTCTTGCGAGCGAGACCTCGTAGCTCTTCTCCACTCCATCCTGCTCTGCCTTCAGGTATCCCTTTGAGACGAGTGCCTTAGCCGTCTCTTCCGCCTCCGCGTCCGTGATGCCAAGCCGTTCGGCGATCTTACTCCGGGTCAATCTGCCGCCCTTGATGAGCTCGAGGACCAGCCTCCTCTCCGGAGGCGTAAGATCGATGATCTCGCTCATTGAGACCCCTCTGTTGGGTGTCGATTTATCGATCTCGGACTGGATTATGAGCTCGATGTTTACGAGCCTCTTCTTCACGTTTCTGATCTCTTCAAGTAGAATCCTGTATGTCTCCATATCCTTCATTATGCCCGCCCCTCGATCTCTAGCGCCTCTGCAGGGCTGGCACACGCTGTTGACGCCCGTGCCGCCCGTCAGATCTTTAGTCGCCGTTTGAATGCCCTCTGCCTCCGTCCCCTCATATCTTTCATGATGACCATATTTAAGTCTGTGTTATGGCGACGTCCCCATGTTATCGTAGCTTTTATAGGGCATTTCACCCATAACCTATCAGGTGTCTTTCACTATGAAAATACTGCTTCCTCTGGACAGCTCAAAATATGCCGACGCGAACGTTGCGTATATCAAGGATATCGCCAAAAAAACCAATGCAGAGCTGCTTCTGCTGCACATAGTGGCCCTCCCGACCTCCGCCAAAGGCGTGATGGACTTCTCCTCATTGGAGGCGAAGGGAAAGGAATTCCTCGACGGGCACAAAAAGAGGCTCGATGCCGACGGAGTCAACGCATCTGCTAAGGTAGTCGTGGGCTTCGGAAGTCCCGGGGCAATCATAAACGAAGAGGCCAAGGCCTCCAAAGCAGACTTGGTTGCACTCGGCGCCAAGGGAAAGAGCCTTACAAGGAACCTCTTGATGGGAAGCGTAGCCGACGATGTAAGCAGGAACGCGCCCTGCTCCGTGCTCATCATACGCTGACATCTGCCGATCCGGTCATAGCCTGATGGAGGGAACGCAACTTTCTGAAAATAAAGTGCATCTCTCACTCTGAAGACGTGGACGGCCTTGTCTGCGCATCGCTTGTCAAGATGGCAAGGAACGCCGAGATAATACTTGCGGACTACTCGACCTTGACCTCAGAGCTGGACAAGATCGACCGGAATAACACCGATCAGCTATATCTGTGCGATATGAGCCTGGGCGACTATCTCATACCCTCCCTGAACCGGGTCGGCCGGGAGATCGCCCTCGTCTACATCGACCATCACCCGATGAAAGACAGCATGCGCTATATCTTGGAGGACCTCAATTGCACGATAGTCCACTCGACGGAAAAGTGCGCAGGCATACTCACGCTGCAGTATCTGAAGGAATATCTCCCCGAGAGCTGTGCCATCCTGGCTGCATACGCGTCCGTCTCTGACTACCCCCATTCGAGCCCAGAGGTCTCGAAATTCGTAGACTCCTTCGACACGAAGCTGCTCGCATTCGAGACCTCGCTGCTGTACTACTCCGTCGCGCACGCCTACAACGACAACGCCTTCAAGCTCAGGCTCGTCGACTGCCTTTCAAAGGGCCAGTATCCTCACCAGATCGATGGCGTGATGGATTACACCCAGAAGCAGGTCGATTACACGCTAGACCTCATAAACAACGCCGATTCCCGCATGTCTTACGGAAGGCACATCTCCCACGTCGAGGTGCATGGCAGCATCGCCATACTTGCCAATTCACTCGTACAGATCGCCAGGAATCCGACCACTATATGCTACTGCAAGACCGCCAACGGCGCCGGATACAACCTCTCGATCAGGTCCCGGGAGCGGCATAACCTGGGCGAGATGGCAGACCATGTCGCCCGCCTCGTTGGCGGCACCGGTGGTGGCCATCCGATGGCTGCCGGCGCACAGCTGCCTGCTGGCAAGCTGGCGCTCTTCCTTCAGTACTTCGACGAGGAGCTGGATAAGGCGTAGCCGCCTTCTTGTGGCTACACCCTTGCTATCCTCTTCCCGGCCATGTATACCGTGATCGGGCCGTCGTCCGAGACCACGAACGAAATCGCATCCGCGCAGGCGGAGATCTCGCACGCGCTGCGGTGCCTCCCGCCGTCCGACGGTGTAACGTCAATGTGGACATTGTCCGGCACGCGGGCGAGGAACCTGACAGATGCCCCCACGAGGTCCCCCTCCTTCCCGATCACCAGGCCGAACTCCTGCGTTGCAAGGTTGTAGAGATGCCTCTCCTGCGGGCCCATCAGTTTCAGTATATTCGCTCCTTTCAGCTTAAGCCTCGGCGGCTCGGATTGCCTTAGCACCGCTTCGCTGTCGCCGATGACCATCGTTCCCCCTTTGCGGTGATTGGACATGTTTATGGCGACACCAAGCATCTTGTGCAGCAGAGCCTTCTTGATTCCCTTGGTCGATGCTGCCTCGTCCAACACTCTCGACAGCTCCGCTATGGACCTATACGTCCAGTCTCCTGTCTTGCCTGAGAAGTAGACCTCGGACCTGACGCTGCCCTCAACCATGAACTTCGCAGTCTTGTAACCTCCCAGCGCCAGGAGGCCATATGCAGGGGCATCACTGAGCGAGTTGCAGTGCGACGCAAAGTCGCACGACGCATAGCTCTCCTCGCTTGTGGGCGCCCTCTCGATCGGGAGAAGCCTCGCATCTTCAACCATGCCATCCTTGCCGATGACGAAGATAGACGAAACCCCGTCGATCAAACCGAAGAGGTGCCTGAGCCTGTCCGACGACTCCCCGACGTACTTCCTGTCGAGCTGTATGTCTGCAGACTCCGGCAGGCACTCCATCAGCTTCTCCGTATCCCCGACCAGAAATCCGGTAGAGACCGGCCTGCCCTCCTCCTCCTTCGTCACGCACCCGTAAACGAGCTTGAAGACCTCAAGTGATGCGTTGTGCGCTATCTTAACCGATTGAGAAACCGAGTAAATGTCCTCCCAGAGCCTCTGCCAGGACTTTGGATAACTCTTCACCATCAGCGTCCTGACAAAGCTCACAAGCTCGTCTGACTTCTCCGACATGCGTTCCAATTTAATCAGCTCTATTTAAGAGGCTTTCCATGCCCGTCATTAGGGCACATATTGGTTGAACTGCGGGCTCTCGAAGCATACCATCTCGAATCCCGGCTTAATGTCCACCTCTATTGTGCCTGAGGCGAATTCAAAATCCAGCAGGTGACCGCCGGCCGCCTTGTCACCGCTCAGGAAATGCAGGTGATACCCTGGGAAGACCGCTTCGCCAAGGAGCGACGGGCATCTGAATCCGAGTGCAGAGCCGCTTATATTCGCCAAGTTGAAGACGGTCTGGTTCACGACCACTTCAGAGAGGGGCGGATATGGCTCTGACTGCTTAGGCACGCTCCTTGCTGTTGCGGAACTGAACTCTCCTGTTATCTTTATTGCTACGACCATGTTCTCTGTCGGGAGCAAATTATCCACGTAATCTCTGATCTGCGCATAGGTCATGGTCTCATTGATTCTGAACGTCATGTCAGGCTCGAAGAAGGTCACCTGCGCATAGGGCGTTTTTACCGAATCGTCCATCCGGTATACCACTCCGTCTGTCCTTATCTGGTAAAACTGGCCATCCAGCAGCACCATCTCTCCCTCCATGCCTATGTAAGCTCCGATCCCAAAAGTGCCATGTTGCCTCAGTTCGCCCAGTGTCGTATTCCCCGAATAGATGCCTGATGCCATTGCCCCGTAGGGCATTATCTGGTATAGCGTATCCCCGCTGCCGCCATTCCAGGTGATCGCGCCGTAGCATGCGTATAGCGTGCATCCGAGTGCGGCGGTCGCCACAATCAATATTGCTATTACAAAGCCCCTCGTCTGAACCGTCATATTCTACGCACCAACATCTGATGCGTTATGCCTCGATGCCTATTTATTACATCGCTTCAGTTGCTCCCTTGGCGATCCACGCCATGCCAAAAACCATAAACTTATAGCATCGATGGAATATTCTTGTCGTTGAAAAGCGAACCCGATCAAAGATGGGGTGCATGATTTGGCAAAGACATACAAGATAGCTGTAATCACCGGGGATGGCATCGGTCCCGAGATTACTGAGGCCGCGATGTTCGTGCTGAACGGCACAGGTCTTCAGATTGAATTCACAAAGGTGGCTGCCGGGCTGAACGCTTGGGAGACGTATGGCAACCAACTGCCCGACGAGACGATAAGGATCATAAAGGAATCGGACGCGTGCCTTAAGGGGCCGACCCAGACGCCGCCAGGTCCCGGTTCATTCAAGAGCGCGACGGTCACGCTCAGGCAGATCCTCGACCTCTATGCCAACGTGCGCCCTGTGAAGAACCATCCAGGGGTCCCCTCTGTCCATAAGGGGGTCGACATGGTCATCGTAAGGGAGAACACTGAAGGCCTCTACAGGGGGCTCGAGTACAACCTCGGAGACTCCGCGATAACCATACGCACGATCACCCGCAGGGGATGTGAGAGGATAGCCCGGTTTGCATTCGAACTCGCCCGGCGCGAGAAGAGGAGACGGGTGACCGCCGTTCACAAGGCAAACGTACTCAAGGAGACATGCGGGACATTCCGGAACGTCTGCGCGGAGGTCGCTAAGGCTTATCCCGAGATACCCTTCGACGAGATGCATGTTGACGCCGCCGCTATGCGGATCGCCATGAAGCCGCAGGACATTGACGTCATAGTCACCACAAACCTCTTCGGGGACGTCCTCTCCGACGAGGCAGCGGGGGTCGTTGGAGGTCTGGGCTTTGCACCCAGCGCCAACGTGGGCGACCGGTATGCCTTCTTCGAGGCCATACACGGAACTGCCCCAAAGCACGCCGGGAAGTGGGACGCCAATCCCGCAGCGCTGATACTGTCCGGCGCGATGATGCTGAAGCACCTTGGCGAACTGGACGCAGGTCTGAGGGTCGAAGCCGCAATCGACTCGGTTCTGGAGGAAGGCAAGACCGTCACCCGTGATGTGGGCGGCAGCGCCAGCACGATGGACTTTGCAAAGGCGGTAGCGCAGAAGCTAGCGCATTAATCACTTTCTGTCCGAATGGCCGCTAGGCCCGAATGGGCCGGGGCAGTTCCCGTTCGCATGGGGTGCGCCGTCATCATGCTTGGTGACCTCCAGCGCAACCTTAACGCCTTGCGACTCGAACAGGTCTCTTATCGCCTTGATTGTGACCTCCTCGATGGCCGCCTCAGGCAGTCCCACTATGATCGAGTTCACGGTCAGTTCAGCACGGGTTATCGGGCTTATAATTTCCCCTGCGGTACTGGCGCCGTATTTTACGCCGATCGTATCCGCGTGCACAAACTCGTTGCCCGCCTTCAGAATGGCCTTGACGTGCCCCACCGCAAGCGCGCCTCTCGACATGCCCTTCGAGGCGATCTCCGCGACCAGCCTGCCGAGAAGTTCCCTGGCCGCATCGGGCTGCAGCGGTGTCTTCGCCACCAGCATCGCGCTGATGCCGCATCCTTGGATGTCAAGGTTACCATGATGATGAGGCGTCTCAAGACCCAACGCATCACCCCCTCATCCGATGAGCATCTCGATCATCTCGCCGATGCCCTCTCCTGTCGCCGCAGAGGTCCTGATCACGGGCGCGTGGGGTACCATCTCCCTCAGCTTGGCAACACAGTATCCTGCCACATCTGCCGATACGGCGTCGGTCTTGTTGACCGCTATTATATCTGCATCCCTCAGTTGCCTCACCACAAACTCCCTGAGCTCCTCATGGCCTAGCAGCTCCTCGCCCCTTATGGCGTCGAACAGTACCGCCGTCCTGCCGATCTCAACGGGGGCGAGTTGAGCCCCGAGTTCAACAGCCTCTTTGACCTGCCTAGGGAGCGCCACGCCGGTCGGTTCGATTATCACGATCTCCGGCTTGAACCCATCACTCAGCTCCTTCAGCGTGTATGCCATGCTTGATGCTATCTCGCAGCAGATGCACCCGCCGCCCACCTCCATTACCTTCAGCCCGTATTCGCTGACCACTCTGGCATCCACCGGCACCCTGCCAATCTCGTTCACGATGACCGCAACCTTCTTTTTCAGATCGCTGCTAAGCCTCTTCGAGATGGCAATTATCGTCGTCGTCTTGCCGCTGCCAAGAAATCCTGCAATCTGCACTACCTTCATGATGATCACTGAAATGAGAAAGATAAAATGGGAGCCTTCAGGCCTTGTTGAGGCCGAAGGCTTCATGGACCGCCGATACGACGTTCTTGACATCCTCCTCCTGCACCGCGAAGGAGATGTTGAGTTCCGAAGATCCCTGGGAGATGGCCAATATGTTCACGTCTGACTTGGCGACCGCAGAGAAGAGCTTCGCCGCGACCCCCTTCATGCCGCGCATACCCTCGCCCACAATGGCGACAACCGCCACTTTGGGTATAGTGTGGATGTCTCGTATCAGGTCTCCATTCCTGAACTCTACCTTGAGCGCCTTGAGGGCCCTCTCCAGCTCTGGCGTTCTGATCAGCATGGATATGTTTGCCTGCGAGGAGCTCTGAGAGATCATGACGACATTGACGTTGTGCGATGCAAGCGTCGAGAATACCCTCGACACGACGCTGGGTATCCCTATCATTCCTGCCCCGCCAGTCGTTATTATGCTCAAATCCTTTATTGCAGTGACCGCCTTCACAGGGATGCTCCCGTCTCCCTTCTCCCTGATTATCGTCCCCTCGCTGCTCTTGTGGTAGGCGCTCCTTATCCTGATGGGGATCCGCCTCTCCTGGACGGGCGTTACCGTGAGGGGATGCAAGACCTTGGCCCCGAAGTAAGCCATCTCCATGACCTCAGCATAAGAGAGGACCGGAATGGTCTTTGCATTCTCTACTATCTTGGGGTCCGCGGTCATTATGCCATCCACATCCTTCCATATCCAGACCTCATCAACCTCGAGCGACGATGCGAGAATCGTGGCGGTGTAGTCTGAGCCGCCCCTTCCCAGCGTAGTGATGACGCCGTTCTCGTCCTGCCCTATGAAACCGGTAACGACCGGGACCACCCCTCCCTTGAGGACAGGGAGAAGCCTGTCCTTCACCATGACCTCTGTTATGTTGAGCAGGGGTTTGGCATTGCTGTAGTTGCTGTCCGTTATTATGCCGACCTCACCGCCTGTAAGCGCAACGGATTTGACGCCCTTTGAGACAAGCGCGCCCCGCATCAGCGGCGCAGAGAGCCTCTCGCCGAATGAGACCAACAGGTCCCTGGAGCGAGGCGTGAGCTCCCTCAGCAGGAAGACCCCTGTGAGGCACTGGCTAAGGGTCTCTATGAGCCTCTTAATGGAAACTGTGGTCTCTCCCAATACCTTCTCGTCGCAGAGCTTCTCGGCAGCATCCAGGTGCCTCTTCTCGAGCCTCTCGAGCACAGGCCTGACGCGTTCCATGTCTCCGATCCTCGCGCTCTCTCCCATCGCTATGATCTCGTCGGTGACATTTGACATTGCCGAGACGGTAACGACTACCTCATCGTCTTTCTTCGCCCTCTCCGCTACTAGCGACGCAGAGTTGGCTATCTGCTCTGGATCTTCCATCAGGACTCCGCCGAACTTCATTACAATTCTCATTGTGCTTGCCCCTTGATTTCGGCTCAACCTTGTGCCTTAAATCATATCCTTTGCTTTCAGCAGCTCCGCTATTAGTATTGCGTTGCCTGCCGCACCCCTAATGGTGTTGTGGCTGAGCAGGACGTACTTTATCCCGTTATCGAGAGCGTCTTCCTTCCTGATCCGCCCTACGACGGTAGCCATCCCTCTTGCCCTCTCCGGGGTGCCCGCCATCCTGTCCAGCCGGGGCTGGGGCCTGTCGGGTTCCTTGCGGATGATGATGGGGGGCATCGGGGCGGACGGCAGCTTCAGCCTCTGCGGCTCCCCCTCGAACCTCTCCATGCACGACGCTATCTCCTCAGGGGTCGCCGCCTTCTCGGTAATCATGAATACTGCCTCGGTATGGCCATCAAGGACGCCGACTCTCTGGCAGCTCGCGCCAACCTTTATCTTGGCATTATTGAACCCATCCTTGTAATCGCCGAGTATCTTAAGGACCTCCTGCTGAACCTTCTCCTCCTCGTTCTTTATGTAAGGCACAAGGTTGTCCACAATCGCCATTGAAGGGACGCCGAAGAACCCTGCCCCCGAAAGCGCTTGCATGGTTGAGACCAGAACCGTCCTCAAGCCATAAGACAATTGAACCGGCTTCAGGGTCATTGCCAGGCCGCTGGTGGTGCAGTTTGGTCCTGTCACTATCAGGCCCCTCTTTCCCTTCCTCTTCTGATCCTTTATCGCATCCAGGTGCTGGCTGTTGACTTCCGGTATCATGATCGGCACATCTGCATCCATCCTATGGGCACTCGTGTCTGCAACGACGGCGAACCCCGCATCTGCCATTTCGCCCTCGATCGTCTTGGCTGCCTCTGACGGAAGCGCCGAGAATACCAGCTCTACCCTTGCCCTCCTGAACTCCTTCGGATCCGCTGCAACCACAGACATATCCGCGGACCATTCTGGCATGCCTGTATCGAGTACCCATTTAGATGCGTCCCTGTACTTCTTTCCAACCGATGATGCTGAAGCAGATAGCGCCGTCAGCTCAAACCATGGGTGGTCTCTAAGCATGTTTACATATCTCTGCCCCACGGAACCCGTGGATCCGAGAACTCCAACTCTCACTTTGTCCATAGAATGCTCCTCCTTGTCTGGCGGTACTCGATTGAGTATCTGAAGATTGGTGACGGTTGCTTAAAAACGCTCATTCTGTTTGGCAGGCGGTCACCTTTGTATTTCCTCCACCGAGCTCGTCGAATTGCATATTATTCATTTCACGCAAAATTTAAGCTTTATCGCATCCCAGCCGAATCACTTTCGGTCGACACAGTCCCTTTTTTATCAGTGCAATTGAACAAACTTAGCACCTAATGCAGGGGTCTGAGAGGCATATTGATGATTGAAAGGTTTAAATCCACCTTTAATCGCCTCCTTAATTAAGAGAGGCATGAATATCTTTGGCAGTAAAACATGAGCTAGAAGATGTTGAAGGCGTCGGTCCAGCGACAATTGAGAAATTGAAAATCGCAGGCGTACTCTCCGTTGAGGCACTGGCGGTAACGCCGACGAGGACGCTGGTCGAGATAGCCGATCTCACAGAGGAAAAGGCTAGCTCGATCACTCGAAATGCAAGGTCACTGCTCAATATCCGTTTCACAACGGCCAAGGATGTCCTCTCGAAGAGGCAGAACATTGGCTACATCACGACCGGATCAAAGGCTATCGACTCGCTTCTGGGGAAGGGCATCGAGAGCCAGGCCCTCACCGAGTTGATAGGCGAGTTCGGCTCCGGAAAAACCCAGATCTGCCACCAGCTCTGCGTAGGCGTTCAGTTGCCGCTAGAGAAGGGCGGATTGGGCGGAAGGGCGCTCTTCATCGACACTGAGGGGACATTCCGTCCTGAGAGGGTGATAGCAATCGCCCAGGGGCTAGGCTTGAATCCCGACGAGGTTCTAGGCAACATCATCTACGCAAGGGCTTTCAACTCCGATCACCAGATGCTGCTGGCAGACGAGGCATTTTCGCTCGTATCTCAGAACAACGTGAGGCTGGTGATCGTCGACTCGGTCATTACGCACTTCAGGTCCGAGTATCCTGGCAGGGAAGCCCTCGCGCCGAGGCAGCAGAAGCTGAACCGGCACATTCACCAGCTCCTCCGGATGGCAGACATATACAACCTGGCCGTCATACTCACAAACCAGATCCAGTCCACGCCGGACACGTTCTTTGGGAATCCCAATAAACCTGCAGGTGGAAACGTTCTGGCCCACGGCTCGACCTACAGGATCTGGCTGAGGAAATCAAAGGAGAGCAGAAGGGTTGCAAAGATCATCGATTCGCCCCTGCACCCTGAGAGCGAGGGCATATTCGCAATCACGACCAACGGCATCATCGATGTCGATGATGTGAAGCACTAGCGAATCCTTCCCTCCCGCCCCAAATCAATAAAATGCATAGGGGCGGAAAAAAAGGGAAGATCGAAAAAGGAGGTAAAAAAATAAATCCCCTCAGCGGTTGCTGAGGACCCTCTTCGCTATCTCTGCTGCCATCTCTTTCGTCCCGGCTGTTCCGCCGATGTCGCGCGTAAGTGCCTTCTTCTCCCTGAGCGTCGCCAGAACCGCCTCATCTATCCTGTTGGCGGCGTCCGCCTCTCCCAGCCACTCGAGCATCATCTTCGCCGCCAGTATCATCGAAACCGGGTTCGCATCGTTCTTCCCCGCATGCTTTGGCGCGGAACCGTGTATCGGTTCGAAGAGACCGTACCTGTCACCAACATTCGCGCCTGCCGCCATTCCAAGGCCGCCCCCTAGCTGAGCCGCTTCGTCCGACAGGATGTCGCCGAACATGTTGGTCGTCACTATGACATCGAACTCATGAGGCCTCTTGATGAGCTGCATGGACGCATTGTCGACGTAAAGCTCATCGAATGCCACCTCGGGGTACTTCAACGCTACTGAGTTGCAGACCTCCCTGAAGAGTCCGTCCGTCGTCCGGAGGACGTTGGCCTTGTGTACCGCAGTGACCCTCTTCCGCCTCTTCATAGCGTGCTTGAATGCCATCTCTGCTATCCTTTGGCATCCCCTCTTGGTTATGACTCTTAGGCCGACGGTGTCCTCGCCGACCCTGAACTCGTATCCCTTGTAAAGGTCTTCCGTGTTCTCCCTCACGAAGAGCATGTCTATGTCGTCCCTCGCTGCCATGGCCCCTGGATACGACTTTATTGGCCTCAGGTTTGCGTAGAGATCGAACATCTGCCTCAGCTTGACTATCACGTCCGCCGCGCTCTCGCCAACAGGGGCCTTGAGGCAGGCGTCAGTGCTTCTGAGCGTTTGGACCGTGTCCGCGGGCAGTGCCTCGCCGCGCTTCTTCAGGCAGTCGTCTCCTCCGGGCGCTTCAATGAATACCATCTTCACCGGGGTGACCTGCTCGATCGCGACCAGCACCTCCAGGGTCGCATTTGTCTGCTCTGGCCCTATGCCATCGCCAGGCATTAGTGCTATCTTGTATGCTTTTGTCATTTTCTTTCCACCTTGCTAAATCTCTTCTTTAAACTCTGCAGCAACCCTCCGTCCATGAGCATCTTGAGCAGGAAGTCGGGGTAGCCTTCCGTGGCTATCCTCTCGCCATTGCCCTTAACCAATGCTCCCCCCTCAAGGTCTATCGTAACCGTTTCGCCTTCGCTCACTCGTTCCCTGGCATCCTTCGATATGACGACCGGCAGGCCTATGTTTATTGCATTTCTGAAGAATATCCTCGAGAACGATTTGGCGACTATCGCCCCCACGCCTGCGTGCTTGAGCGCCAGCGGCGCGTGCTCCCTGCTCGAGCCGCAGCCGAAGTTCTTCCCTGAGATTATTATGTCGCCTTGTTTGATCTTATCGGCGAATCCCGGGACCAGCCCCTCAAGCGCATGCTTGGCCAAGTCCTTAGGGTCGGTCAGGACCAGGTACTTCCCTGGCAGTATCACGTCAGTATCGACATCATTACCGAAAAGCCAAACTCTACCCTTGATTTCCTTCATATTCATCCCCTCATATACTTCCTAGGGTCCGCAAGCCTCCCCTCAATCGCGGTTGCAGCCGCCGTCTGCGGGGATGCGAGATAGACCTTCGCTGCCGTGCTGCCCATCCTGCCTATGAAATTCCTGTTCGACGTGCTTATGCAGCTCTCCCCGTCTGCGAGGATGCCCATGTGCCCGCCGAGGCAGGGCCCGCAGTTGGGATTGCATACGACGCCACCCGCTTGGATGAACGTCCTGAGGTACCCTCTCTTCTCTGCCTCGAGGTATATCCGCTGAGACGCCGGGATGACTATCAGCCTCGTGCTCGGGCTCACCTTCCTGCCTGCGAGTACCTTCGCCGCGACCTCCATGTCCTCGAGCCTGCCGTTGGTGCAGGATCCGATGAAGACCTGGTCCGCTATGACATTGCCTGCCTCGCTTACGGGCTTCACATTATCAACGGAGTGCGGCATCGCGACCTGGGGCTCCAGCGCTGCCAAGTCTACCTCTACTGTCTTGTAATATGCCGCATCAGGGTCGCTCTTGAGCGGCGCATCCTTGACGCCAGTATAATCGAGGGTCTGCCTGTCCGGATTGATTATGCCCGTCTTCCCGCCCATCTCGATTGCCATGTTGCACATCGTGAGCCTGCTGTCAACGCTGAGCGTTCCCACGCCTTCTCCGGTGAACTCTGCAGCGCAGTAGAGCCCGCCATCGACGCCGAGGCTGCCTATTATCTTAAGGATTATGTCCTTGGAGGACACCCCTTCCCTGAGCCTGTTCTTCAGATTGCACCTTATCGTTTCGGGAACCCTGAACCACATCTCCCCCGTCAGATAGACCGACGCCATCTCCGTCGAGCCTATCCCCGTGGCAAATGCGCCGAGCGCGCCAAGCGTGCACGTGTGCGAGTCCGCGCCTACGACAAGCATGCCCGGCTTCACATACTGCTCTGCGAGGATCTGGTGGCAAACGCCCTGCCTGCCCACCTCGTGGTAATTCTTTATGCCATGCTTCTTCGCATACTCCCTCAGGTCCTTATGCAGCTGAGCCGTAACCGTTGAGTTTGCCGGGACTTGGTGGTCGAGTATTATGACCACCTTCTCAATGTCCCACGGTCTGTCGTAACCTACCTCTCTGAGCACCCTGAGCGTAAGTGGGCCTGTGAGGTCATGAATCATCGCAAGGTCAATTTTACCGATGGTATACTCTCCAGGATGGACTGTCTTATTTCCAGAAGCCTTTGCCAGTATCTTCTCGGAAATGGTCATTCCCATGTTAGGTCCTCCAA
>MAGS01000086.1:0-23763 GCA_001717005.1 Candidatus Methanomethylicus mesodigestus
AAGCATGTGCCGCCGCAATTGCCTGCCGACTCCGTCTCCAGCATGAACGCGATCCTCAAGGAAGCCAATGCGCTGCTGAAGCTAAACAAGTGATCGGCCTTACCTGCTGCCTCCCCCTTTTTTTGAGCGCCTGATCAGGATGGCGATGGCGCCCGCCTACGGGCAGGCAACTCCCGCGCTCATCATATTCTAACGAACTAGTGAGCGAACAAACGTACAGAGGCACCTTCTTTGGGCCATCGTGGATATTGCTTGCCATCTGTCCCGTATTACTTATCATCAAAAGGCATATTATTGCATTATTTCTTGAGTCCTTTGAGACAAATGACGCACCATTGGGGATATCTTGGAGCGACCGCCGCGGCCATGCTCTTTGGGATAAGCTCCACATTCAATAAGATCGCCCTTGCAAGCGTGCCGCCCCTGCTCATTGCTGGGATGATCTACTTTATTGGCGGGATCCTCCTCCTCGCGATTCGTGCCTCGCCATTGAACGAACGGATTCTCAAGCTGCTTGCGACCCCTACGCAAACAGAAGAAAGGATCACAGGGAACGATTACCGGGTCCTTGCCTTCATTATACTGTGCGGTTCCATTCTTGCTCCCATCCTGCAGCTATATGGGCTGAACCAGTCCACTGCGGTAAATACGTCGTTACTCCTTAATGCCGAAGTCCTTTTCACAGTGATTATCGCGCTGGCCTTCTGGAAAGAACGGGGCTCGGTCAAGGATTATCTGGCCATCTGCGTGATCCTTGCCGGCGTCGTTCTCCTTACCACAAATGGGCAGCTTCAAAATCTTTCATTCGATGGGATCGTCGGCAACCTGCTCATCGTCGGCGCCTGCCTGTTTTGGGGAATCGACAACAACCTCAGCAAGAAACTAAGCAGGAAGCGCGACCTCCTCCTTGTTACTGGGCTGAAATGCCTTATTGGAGGGGCGGCTCTGCTCTTCATGGCATTTGTGATCAACGGAAGCTTCTACTTCCCCCTCAATGCCCTCCCTTACATATTGTCCGTCGGGGCGCTAAGCATCGGCCTCTCTATCCTGCTCTTTACCTTCGCTCTCAGGGAGATAGGAGCGATGAGGGCTGGCGCCGTATATTCCCTGTCTGCATTATTCGGCGCCGTTTTGGCATTCCTTGTCTTGGGGGAGCCATTCTCATTCATTCAGCTCCTTGCGGGCCTGATGATGATTATTGGCGTATTTCTGCTATATCGGAGATGATCAATCATCCGCCAGCGCGCGCTAAAAGCCTGGGCGCTCATCCTATGGTTTCAGGCAGGGGTGCCCTGCCGCCCGCCCGTAGACGCACACCCTGCTGTGACAGGGCGCAGTGTCTGATGGGCAGTAAAAAAAGGAGAGGCCGCTGTTTCTGCGGGCCTCTAGCAGCTTAAGAAGCAGACGACCGTGGGCAGCCATCTCCCCGTCTCGACCCTGTGGGCCAGCGCCCCGAAGGCGTTCGGAAGGTTCGCAATTGTGTTCTCGTCGAGGTGCCCCAGAGGCGTTGGGGACACGTGGACCAGGTCGCCCTTGCCCGCGTCGCGCACTGCTATGTAGAACTCGTAATTCTGCGCCACGAGCACCTCCGAGTCATGCGTCGCGACTATGTAGATGACCGGGATCTGGAAGTCGAGGTTGTACCGGGGGGATATTCTCTGGTAAGCCGCCGGGTTCTCGTCGGGCGACCCGCCGCACTCGGCAGCGATGTCGTTCGCAGACTGGAGGAGGGCGACCCGGAAGGCGTTGATGTCGGAGGGCACCGCCAAATCCATAACTGCAAACGCCTCCTCGATATCCGTGCTGCTCATGCTTGCCCACAGGATCTTCGTCATATACTGCTCCGCATAATCCTTCGGCCCGCACACGTCGATCACCCCGTCGTAGACGTCGGGATACCTCTCGCCCAGGAGCAGCGCAACGCTGCCCCCCATCGAGATCCCCACCAAGTATACCTTGCCAGTAACGTTGTAGTTCTCCGCCACATACCGGGTCAGCTGGTAGGTCGCAGACATTGCCCTCTGGATGCACATCCCACCTTCTCCATAGTTGGAGGCGGCGGTGGCGACCCCCCTGTTGAGCCACATCTCAGATTCCCTGTCCAGGGGGACCGCAAAGGGGTCAAAATCGCTCTGCGCCACATAGTCCCGGCAGAGCACGACCAAGCTACCGTTCCATCCCTGCGGGACCCGGATCACGCCCAGCGCCCCGTCGAGGGAGACGCGCGTCTCGGTGTACCACGCTGTGCCGGTGGTGCGCTGCGCTGCCGGCGAATTCGGGGAGGCTTGGATCAGGACCGTTGCCGATGCCGCAACAATAATCAAAAGGATCAGGACGCCAATCGCTGTCTTAATCTTCATCTCTAATCACCTTTTCTTCCTGGGGCGAAGGTCACATTCCTATTGGGCCGGCCCGCATGGGGCTGAAAGCTTCATCAGACGATGGCCGATGCCACCAGGAGCTCCTCTTTGTTACTGTTACAGATGTCCTGATCCATTGTATAAATGATTTGCTTCAATCCAAAAATTCTTAGCTGCGTCCACTCCCCGGTCAGGCCGCACCGCGGCGCCTAATCCGACGCAGGTTTATTAGCCCCTGGCAATCCACCTTCACCCAATGAAAGAGTATTCCCTCCATTCGGAGATCAAGTCCCTCTACTCCCTCCCCGGCGACAGGTTCGAGGTCAGGGTGGGCAACTACATCGTCGACATCCTGAGGGGGGAGATGGCGATCGAGGTCCAGACCAAGAATTTCTCGGCACTCAAGGGGAAGCTCCGGGTGCTGGCCTGCAGGAATCCGGTGAGGCTGGTCTATCCCCTGCCCGAGCGGAAATGGATAGCCCACGTCAACAAGGACGGGGCCGTCACCAAGAGGCGCAGGTCTCCGAGGAGGGGCTCGCTTGCCGACGTCTTCCGCGAGCTGGTGATGATCCCGGAGATGCCCAGGGAGGGGAACTTCTCCCTTGAGGTCCTGCTCATCGACGAGGAGGAGGTGCGGTGCGCCGACGGGAGGGGGAGCTGGAGGCGCAGGGGCGTCAGCATCAGGGACAGGCGGCTCCTCCGCGTGAACAGCCGGGTCCTCTTCCGGGGCAGGGACGACTACCTCCGGCTCCTCCCGAGCTGCCTGGTAGAACCCTTCACCAACCGCGAGCTTGCACTGTCCGCCAGCATCCCCTTGGGGTCCGCCCAGCAGATCACCTACTGCCTCAGGAAGAGCGGCATCCTCAGGGCAGTCGGCACGAGGGGGAGGGCGCTCGCATTCCAGAGGGCCCAGGGCGCACCCTGACCTGGCGGCACCCGCCGCCTTGCATGCGCTCAAGGTCGGCATCCTCAAGTGCCGGCGCGCCGCAGTTATCCGCTGTCAGGGGGTCTGCGGAATGACGACGATAAGGGAGATACTCAACGAGCTCAAGTGGTCCACCGAGCGGGGCCTCTCCGACTGCGAGGTCGTCATCCTGCACAGGGGGGTGCCGGGCGACCGGAAGGTTATCAGCGGGGCCTGCATAAAGGACGTCGCCCCGCGGGCCATCGTCTGCGAGGACGGCGGCGAAGAAACCCTTATCCCTTACCATAGGGTCAGGTTGATTAGGAAGGGCACCAAGACTGTCTGGGCAAAGCCCGCACCGGCCGGAGCCACCCTGTCCACACGTGCGGGCGGCAGGGCAAGGCGGTGAGCTGAGCTGAGCTGAGCGGGTCCGCGCGCCAGCCGGGCTCGATGCCAAACAGTCACGATCGCACGCCATCCGGGGTATATTCCATGAGACAGCCATTCGAGAGCATGCCGACGGTCCTCACGTCAGAGGAGCTTATAGACAAGGCCTACCGGGAGAACGACCGCTCCGAGCTTGAGATGTCCGACCACGTCCCGCCGATAGTGAAGGCGAAGAAGCGCGAGGCCGCAAGGATCAAGGTCATCGAGGACGTCACCGCAGGCTACCTCGAGGGGCTGGTGAAGTCCGTCCCCACGATAGAGAACATCCACCCCTTCTACAGCGACCTGCTCGAGATACTCGTCGGCACAGCCCAGACGAAGGCCGCCCTCGGCCGGATCAGCCGCACGGCCCGCATAATCCGCGAGGCCGGGAAGGCGACTGCCGCCAAGCTCAAGCGGACGCGGAACCCCGCCGCGGCGGGCCTGATACGGCGCTCCTACTTCGGCAGGGTCGCCTCCCTCGTTAGGTCTGCCGAGGCTGACCTGAACGCGATAGCCGAGATGCGGGAGAGGATGAGGGACCTCCCGACCGCAGACCCCGCGGTCCCGACCGTCGTGCTCGCGGGATACCCCGGCGTGGGCAAGTCCACCCTCGTCCGCGCCCTCTCGTCCGCGAAGCCGGAGACGCGCACCTACCCGTTCACGACGAAGGAGATCATCATAGGTCACATCACGCGGGGCTACATGACCTTCCAGATAGTCGACACGCCCGGCATCCTCGACAAGCCCATCTCGAAGCGGGGCAAGGTCGAGCTCCTCTCCATAAGCGCATTCGGCAGGCTCTCCAACGTGATAGCGTTCATCGTCGACGCCTCCGAGCGCAACGACTTCTCGCTGGAGAGCCAGAAGGCGCTCTACGACGATGTGGCGGCGAGCTTCAAGGGCGTCCCCATCCTCGTCTTCTTCAACAAGTGCGACTTGGCGGCCCCCGAGCAGCTGAAGCGCGCCGAGGAGCTCTTCGGGCCGGGCGACAGGCTCTCCGCCCTCAAGAGCGAGGGCCTCGCGGACTTCGTAGGGAAGCTGGAGGCCGCCCTGAAGGAGGCCTTCTCCGCCTCCTGAGCGCCCCGCTATCCCAGCAGGCCCGCCCCTACCGTCCTTATCACCGCGCCACCGGAGGGAGACTTGAGCGCCTGCCACTCCGTGCCGAGGAACTCCTTCGTCAGCCACATCATCGTCTCTGCATGCTCGGTGAGCCTCGCCACGCCCACCTCCGACGCCCCGCCTGCGACCGCCATGTAGAGTATGATCATGTCCGCCATGTGGCTGTCGACTGCCATCCCGCTCCCCAGCTCAGCCATGAGGCGCCCAGCGGCCTCGGCGCCAACCGCCTCCGCCCGCTTCTCCCTCGCGCCGAGCGAATCGGCCCCGATCCTCATTGCGCCGCCCGCCTCCGCCCAGAGCACGACGCCGCTCCCCGGGCTGCCCTCCTCCTCCCTTGCAGCCTCCGCCGCCACCCTCACGTTCGCATAGCCCGCCACCCTCAGCGCCCTGTCGGCGGCCTGCGCCTGCCGCCGCGCTACATGCTCCGGGAGGTTCGTGCAGAACGAGACGCCCCTCACGAGCTCGACCGCCCCGCGCTCCGTTGCGGCTATCCCCTTCAGCCCCCTCGCCGGCTTGGTCCTCATCACGACCTCGCCCCCGCCCTTCGGGTAGTGCCCCCTCCTGACGAGCTCGACCGCGGTCCCCTCCCCGACCCCCATCGACCGCAGCCCCGGGAGGACCACATGCCTCACGTAGTCGACCGGGGGGCTCCACGGGACGTCCGTGCCGCCCATGATCCTGACCTCGGAGTCCGCCTCCGCCGCCAGCATGATCGGGAGGAGTGTCTGGACCATGAGCATAGCGCTGCCCGCCGTCTTTATGTCGAACGTGTGGCTGCCGCCCACCACCCTCCCCGGCACGAACCGCACCTCGCAGCTCCCGGCCGAGGCTCCGTGCAGCTCCGCGCCTGACACCTCCGCCGCCGCCTTGATGCTGGCCAGGTGCTGCGGCTGCAGGCCCGGCTTCGACCTGTTGGCCCTTATGTTGAAGACCCTCACCGACTTCCCTGTGAGGCACGAGAGCGCGACCGCCCCCCTCAGAACCTGGCCGCCGCCCTCGCCGTACGCGCCGTCGATCTCTATGCTCTTGCCGCTCAAATTCCATCAATACTTATTATTCCAGATCCCCTATTATTCATTGGCGGAGCTGATGGCAGTGCCAGGTACCGTCTACCTCTCTTCCGTGCGCGTCAACGGCATGTGGGTGACCGTGGCATTCGGCGACTCCGGCGCGCTATACGCCTGCTCGATACCCTCAAATGAGATCGAGCCGTCAAGGGCCCTCACTGTCAAGGCGCTCGCCGAACGCGGATTCCCGTTCACCGGGCTGGGCCCCGGCGACCCCCGCGCCTCCAGGATGGGCGAGGCGGTCTACAGGGCCGGCATCCACGGAGGTCCCGATCCGCCGCTATCCTTCGAGGGCATGACCGCCTTCCGCCGGCGGGTCCTCGAGCGGGTCCGTGAGATACCGCGCGGCTCGGTCTCCTCCTACGGGGACCTGGCTGCGGCCGCCGGGAACCCGCGCGCCGCCAGGGCAGTGGGCTCGATAATGGCGAACAACCCGTTCCCGTGGGTCGTCCCCTGCCACCGCGTGGTAAGGTCCGACCTCTCCCTTGGCGGCTTCGGCGGGGGGCCGCCGGAGGCATGGGACCTCGGGCTGAAGGCCGGGCTCCTGCGCAGCGAGGGCGTTGAGCTCTATAAGGGCAAGGTCAGGGCGAGGCATCGCCTGGCTCGAGGAAAGTGATCTTCTCGCTCCTCGAGATGTCCCTTATCCTCTCGACACCGCGGACGCCCTTGACCACCGCTATCGTCTGGACCGGGACGAGGCTCTCCCAGTCGTCCCCGCGCAGCATCCTCCTCCTGATCTCGGTCCCGGAGAACTTCACCCTGTCGAAGAGCGGCGGGACGCCCACCTCCACGCCCCCCTCCCTGAAGAGCCTCTGGGCGAGCGGGTTGCCCGTGTAGGCGACCTCGAAGCGGGGCGTGAGCGACTTCACGTGGTTGACCCAGAGCGCGTTGTTCCAGAGGTCCGGTATGGGTATTATGAACGGGCACCTCCCTGCCAGCCCCTCGTCCCTGAGGGCGCTGGATATCATCGTCATCCTCTCGCCGGCCGTGAACGGGTTGTCGAGCGTGTGGCTGATCTGGGCGCTCCCTATCCCTATGATCAGGTCGTCCACCTCCTTGAGTATGCTCCTTATGACCTCAAGGTGGCCCTTGTGGAACGGCTGGTACCTCCCGATGAGCAGACCCATCATGACTCGACACCTCATCCCCTGACTATCGTGACCTTGTCTCCGACCCTCGCGGCCATCGAGTTCTTCGCGTTGCCGTTGCTGAGAGATATCTCGTAGTGCTTGGCACTGCCTAGGAGAACTATGAACTCGCCCTCCTTCCCGTCGGCGTAGGTCTCCGCCCTCCTCGCCTTGAACCCCTTCTCCCCTATCGTCACCACCATGCTCCCTGAGAGCTTGATGTCCTGCTCCCTGATGCTGGTCGTGAGGTTCCCGAACATGTCCGCGTATATCACCTCGCCGAAGACGAAGTCGCCCCCGACGGTCCTCTTGAACTCGACCCTCTCGAACCTGTGGAGCTGCTTGCCGAGCTCCCTCGGGTCGCCCCCGTCCGCAAGGAATGCCGCCACCGGCGCAAAGACATCCCTGCCGTTGAACGTGGGCGCGACCTCCCTCCCCTCGAGGAAGCCCTTGCCGACCTCGTAGACCTCGAGTATCCCGTCCTCCTCAGCCGCGGGCGCCATCACGCCGTTGTCAGGGCCGACGAAGACGTAGTTCTTGGTCTTTATGGCGATGGCCTTCCTGGATGTGCCGACGCCCGGGTCGACGACCACGAGGTGGACGGTCCCCTTCGGGAAGTACTTGTAGGAGGAGCAGAGGATGAACGCCCCTCCCTTGAGGTCGAACGGCTCCACCTCCGTCGAGAGGTCGATCACCTCGGTCGCGGGCGAGAGGCTCTTGATCACCCCCCTCATCACCCCGACGTAGTGGCCATGGAAATCAGTAGTGAGCGTTACGATCGTCAACATGAATCCCAGCTTGTACTGGTAGAAACATATATAATAAATCTGTTTGTAAGACCATTGGGGAAAATTTACAATGAGTCTGCCTCAGCTCATCATGCTGCCTGGCCCGTCCAACGTGCCCGCCAGGGTTTATTCGGCAATGTGCAAGCCGATGATCAACCACAGGGGCGCCGAATTCCACGAGATGTTCGAGCGCATGATTACCAACGGCAAGAAGGTCTTCCAGACCGAGGGCGACCTCATCGCGCTGACCGCCTCCGGGACCGGGGGCGTCGAATGCGCCGCCAGCAACCTCCTGCTGCCCGGCGAGAAGATACTCGTGCCGGTCTGCGGCACCTTCGGCGAGCGCCTGGCGAACAACTTCAGGACCTTCGGCGCCAACGTCATCGAGCTGAAGGTCGAGATGGGCAAGGCCCCGACCGCGGAGCAGGTCCAGGAGGCACTCCGCAGGGACAGGGAGATCAAGGCCGTGGCGGCCATCTACAACGAGACCTCGACGGGAACCACCGTCAGGGAGCTGCCGGCAATCGGGGCGGCGGCAAAGGCCAGCGGGGCCCTCTTCGTCGTCGACGCGATATCGGTGCTTGGCGGCGACGACCTGCCGGTCGACAAGTGGGGCATTGACGTCTGCATAACTGCGTCGCAGAAGTGCCTCGCGACCCCGCCGGGCGTGGCCCTGGTCTCCGTCAGCAAGGACGCTTGGAAGATGATCGAGCGGGGCAAGCCGCGGAGCGAGTACTTCAACCTGCTCAGCTACCGGAAGTTCTGGCAGGACAAGAAGGAGACGCCATTCACGCCCGCGGTAAGCACGTTCTTCGCACTGGACGAGGCGCTCCAGATGATACTGGAGTACGGCCTCGACGCGTGGATCGGGAGGCACAAGAAGGCCGCCTCCGCCTACTACGCCGCCTTCAAGGGCATGGGCCTGACCTTCTTCGCAGACGAGCGGAGCAGGTCCAACGTCGTCGTGGCGATCAACATGCCCCCGAAGATCAGCGCCAAGGACCTGAGGGACAAGCTGAGGAAGAAGTACGGCGTGGTCGTCGCCGGAGGGTTCGGCGCGCTCAAGGACTCGATCTTCAGGGTCGGGAACATGGGCATAGTGACGCCGAGGGAGGTCGTCACCACGATCTCCGCGACCGAGGCAGCACTGGGCGAGCTCGGGTTCCCTGGCACCACCGGGGAGGGCCTGAGGGCGGCAATGCCTGCGCTGAAGGGCTTCTGAGCCTAGCCGGGCGCAAGGAACAGCCTGACGCCCCTTCTCTTCTTATTTTTCCTTTCTCACTTCTCTCTTCTTACTTCTCTATCCTCTACTCTCCCTTCTCCCAGGCCGCCGGCTCCCTTGACTTGCCTTGCCCTTCCTGCATCTGTTCCATGTGGCCTGAGCCGCCCGTGCGCGGCGCAGTACGGTGCCTGAACGCCCTAGAACTTCTCCCTGTACTTGTAAGCGATCGAGCAGGTCCCCTCGAGGCTGACCATGCAAGGACCGATCGGGCTCTCCGGCCTGCATGCCTTCCCGAAGAGCGCACACCCCTCTGGCCTGATCCTGCCGAGGAGGACGTCGCCGCAGCCGCAGCCGGCGGGCATGCTGTCAGCCGCCGCCTCCCCCATCCCGAACCTCACCGCGGCGTCGCTTGCCGCGTACTCCCCGCGCAGCCTGAGCCCGGAGCCCGGGATCCTGCCGATGCCGCGCCACTCCGTGTCTGCAATCTCGAAGACCTTCTCCATCGCCTCAACGGCCGCCTCGTTCCCCCTTCCGCTGACCGCCCTGCCGTACATGTTGGAGACCGCCGCCTCCCCCGCCCGCTTCTGCCGGACTATCTCGAGTATCCCCAGCATCACGTCGAGCGGCTCGAAGCCTGCGACCACCATCGGCTTCCGGTATCTCTCCGCAAGCCCCCTGTAAGCGTCCGCGCCTATTATCGTAGAGACGTGCCCCGGGCATATGAAGCCGTCAACCTCTATCCCCGCCCTCAGCAGGAACTCCATGGCGGGCGGTATGAGCTTGTGCGTCGAGAAGACGCTCAGGTTCGCCGGCAGCCCGCGCCCCACCTCAAGGGCAGCCATCGGCGCGGTCGTCTCGAAGCCTATCGAGAAGTGGACGAACTCCTTCCCCGGCTCGCGCCCCGCCATCCGTATGGCGTCGGACATGCCGTAGACCACCCTCACGTCGCCGCCGTCCGCCATGGCCCGGGCCAGGGACGTCCTCCTCCCGGGGACCCTGACGACGTCCCCGAAGGTCGTCACCGCCGCCCTGCCGCAAGCCAGCTCTGCCAGGGCGTCGATCTCCCCGCCGGGCGTGACGCAGACCGGGCAGCCTGGGCCAGCCACGACCTCCACCCCCTCCGGGAGCATCCCCCTGAGGCCGGCATGCGTGATCGCCCACTCGTGGGTCCCGCAGACGTGCATTATCCTGCAGGGGTTGCCCTTGGCTGCGGCGGCTATCTCCTTAGCGACCTTCCCGACGAGTGCCCTGTCCCTGAACGACGCGAGGATGCCCTGCCCGCCGCGGCTCAAAACTGGGGCGCCCCCCCGTCCTCGGCCTCCATGACCATCCTCCACGTCGCGAGTATCGCCTCCGCCTCCTTCTCGTCGACCTTGGTGATGGCATAGCCGGTGTGGATGAGCACGTAGTCCCCGACCTTGATCCCCATCTTGGCAACGAGCGCCAGGGACGCCTCCTTCCTTATGCCCCCTATCTCGACTTGGGCGACCTCCCCTTCAATCTCAACTACCCTTCCGGGAACAGCCAAGCACAAAAGGAACACCTTAAAAAGCAAAGACTGTAAAATCTCAGTAGTCTTAAAGCTTTACGGTGATCCGCATGCCTCTCAATATCCTCGCTATCTCCGACATCCATGGCAAGGCATCATCGCTCAGGTCTATCCTCGGCGCCGTCTCCTCGGAGCGGATAGACCTCATCACCGCCTCCGGCGACCTCACCCACTATGGCTCAGAGGCGGACCTCGCGCAGATGCTGGAGACCCTGAACGACATGGGCGCACCCGTCAACTACGTCCTCGGCAACTGCGACCCGAAGGAGTTCCGGAGGGGCCTCGGCACCCACGGCGTCTGCCTGGAGGAGGGCCTCGGCGGGCTCGGCCCGCTCTCCATAGCTGGCATAGGGGGGTCGACCCCGACGCCGTTCGGCACGCCGTTCGAAGTGGACGAGGGGGAGCTCGTGGCAAGCCTGCGCCGCAACAGCTCTCGCAGCGCCGCCGGCCCGATCATGTTCTTGGTCCACAACCCGCCTGCAGGGCAGCTCGTCGACAGGACCTCGTTCGGGAGGCACGTTGGGAGCAGGCTGCTCTCCGAGCTGATCGCCTCCGCCTCCCCGCTCGTCGTGCAGTGCGGCCACATACACGAGGCAGCGGGGGTCGAGACGATAGGCTCATCGACGGTCTTCAACCCCGGCCCCGCGATGAGAGGCAGATACGCGCTGGTGAGGATCGATGGCAAGGATGTCTGCGTCTCCCTCCGATCAGTCTGACGCCGCGCTCTACCGCCTCAAGGCGGCGCGGCTTGAGAGCCTCTGCAGGCGGCGCTCCGACGAGTTTGGCTGCCATGGCTGGGAGCATGTCGCGCGGGTGAGGGCGCTCGCGGCCGCCATCGGGGCGCTCGAGGGGGCTGACCCTGCCGTCGTCGATGCCTCCGCACTATTCCACGACACAATGCGCTCCGAGGAGGACCACGCACTCGCCGGCGCCAGGTTCGCCGAGTCCACCCTCCTCAGGGAGGGGTTCAGCCCGGCCTTCGCGGCCGCCGTCTACGGCGCGGTCTCATCCCACAGCTTCTCCGCCGGCAGGCCCGCCGGGACGATCGAGGCGAAGGTCCTGGCGGATGCAGACCGTCTGGATGCCATGGGCGCGATCGGGATATACCGGACCGTCCAGTACAACCTCGAGCACGGCTTCCCGGCCGCCAGGGTTGCGGCGCACATAAGAGGCAAGCTCCTCAATCTCCCGGCGCTCATGCATACCGCAAGCGCGCGCGGGATGGCGATGGCGCGACTGCCTGCCCTCCAGTCCTACCTCTCAGCGCTCGAGTCGGAGCTCCTCGATGCCAGCAGTTCAAGGTAGGAGTCCGTGAGCAGCATCTCGCGCCTTATGCCCAGCCTGTCCGTGATCGAGAAGAGCTCCTTCTTGGCGGCGTCGAATGAGCCCGCGCCACCGCCAGACTTCACCTCGACCTCTATGAAGCTCCCGAGCCCCTCGACGGAGTCTACGACGACCGTCGCCGCCCCTAGCCTGAACTCCCTCCTCCTCTTGGCTATGGTGAGTGCCGGGGCGAACCCTAGCCTCTCGAATATGGCAAGCGCCTCGTCGAAGCCATCGGTCTGCACCTCGACCTCCTCCCTCATCTTCGCGGCGCCCCCCTCCCTCCTGCCCTTGAACGTGATTGTGCAGCCGCCCCCCTCCCGCCTCAGCCTCAGCGCCTCGTCCCTTGCCTTGAGATCCCTGCACGGGTGCCTCAGGTAGATGTCCTCCTGCAGCCCCTCCCTGACGAACGACCCGCCCGCCCTGCGGACCATCTCCTCGGCCTCGGCGACGCTAGGGACGCGGACCTTGACCTCCACTTCGCAGCCGTCCTGCAAAATTATCCCCTGCGCCCTCTATCTCGTACCACCTATATCTCGTTCGCCCCTCCGCCCCTCCGGATTTCCATCATCAGACTTAAGGAAAAGATTTAAAGAGGAATTTGCTGTTTGTTAGCCGAAGCGTGGTGCATCATTGATGCCTATCAAGAGTGGAGATTTCGTAATCATAGATTACATACTCAAGGTCAAGGAGACCGGAGAGGTCTTCGATGTTACGATGGAGGATCAGGCAAAGTCGGCTAACGCATACAGCCCCCAGGAGGTATACGAGCCCAAGCTCCTCGTGGTCGGTCAGTCGTGGATGCTGAAGGGCATCGACGAGCTCGTGACCGGCGCCGAGGAGGGCCAGGAGAAGGAGGCAGATATACCCCCCGAGAAGGCGTTCGGCCTGAGGGACGGCAAGAGGGTCGAGATAGTCCCTGCAAGGCAGCTCACTAGCCAAGGCATAAGGCCGATCCCCGGACAGAGGATCGAGGTTCAGGGCCAGCTGGCGACGATCCGCGCGGTCAGCGGCGGAAGGGTCACGATCGACTACAACCACCCGCTGGCAGGCAGGACGCTCAGCGCAAAGGTCTACGTGAGGAAGAACGTAACTGCCCCGGAGGACAGGATCCGCGAGCTGATACACAGGAGGGTCCGCGAGGTCCCGAAGGACAAGTTCCTCGTATCCGACCTCGGCGCGATGGTGAGCATCCAGATGCCGGAGGAGGCCTTCACGCTCGAGAACATACAGTACGCCAAGAAGGGTCTCGCAAAGGAGATCTCGCGCTACTTCCCGGACGTGACGACAGTCCAGTTCACAGAGTCGCACACCGTCAAGGCGCCAGCGCCGAAGCCCGCCGAGGAGAAGGCCGCAGCGCCGCCGGCCGAGGCGGCTGCAGAGCAGGCGCCAGCAGAGGCGAAGCCCGAGGCGGCTGCAGCGAAGACCGAGAAGAAGTCAGCGAAGGCTAAGAAGTCTCAGCAATCCGAGCAGTAACCTTCCTGAACTTCTTTCCGCACACTGCCATCTCGGAGACGTCCTCCAAGACCTTCTCTATTTTTATCTTTGATTTCTCCCCCTTCCTGGCCCACTCCGGCCTGCATACTGCGTCTAGGGGGCACTTCTTGTCGCACTCCTCCATGTCGACCGTCACGATGGCGCCCTCCACCGCGCTCTGCGGCTTCACGAGCGCCTCGACGGTGGTCTCGACGACCTTCACGACCCTCACCTTGTCCTCATAGAGGGGGCAGTAGTGCTCCATCTGCTTCACCTCGACCACCTCGTAAGCCCTGCCCGCCTTGAGCCTGGACATGCACGCCTGGTACAGCTTGCACGACATGCACACCTCCGGGGCAGGCGACGCCACAAACTTGTAGCCCTGCCTTGCGTTTATGTCCCCTACAAAAGTGACTATCTCTTTCAACATCCTTGTAGCTCTCCATTCCCAGTTGCCTGCAGTCGGCGGATCAGCATATCACGCCCGTTATCCTCGCGAGGTCCCATGCCGCCTCCGGCGATATGCCCTTCTCCCCGAGCACAGTATACCTGTCCGGCCTTATCGTGTGCGAGAGGCAGAGCGCGTCGATCAGCTGCTGGTCCGTGACGCCCAGCTGCTTGGCGGTCGTGGGCGCGCCGACCTTCGCGAGCACCTCCTTGACGCTCTTCCAGTCCCCTCCGTGCAGGTACATCATCATGATCGTCCCGACGCCGCACTTCTCGCCGTGCATCGCCCTCCCGGCCCCTATCTTGTCCAGCGCGTGGGCGAAGAGGTGCTCCGAGCCGCTGCACGGCCTGCTGCTGCCCGCGATGCACATCGCATAGCCGCAGCTTATCAGCCCCTCTATGACCGCGTGTATCCCCATGTCGAGGCCTCTTGCTATGAGGTCTATGTCCTCGGTCACCAGCTCGGCAGACATCAGCGCCAGCGAGGCCGCATACTCGCCGTAGTAGTCGCCCCTCAGCCTGTGCGCCAGCGCCCAGTCCCTCACCGCGGTGTACTTCGCGATGATGTCGCCGCACCCGCTGATCAGAAACCTCCTGGGCGCGCCGCCTATTATCTCCGTGTCGGCGATGAGCGCCATCGGCGGCTGCGCCATGACCGAGACCGACCCGCTGGTGCTCTTCACGGAGGCTATCGGCGATGCTATCCCGTCATGGGCCGCCGAGGTCGGTATGCTTATGAACGGCAGGTTCTGCTTGTTCGACGCCATCTTCGCGACATCGATGCTCTTCCCCCCGCCGACGGCTATCACCATGGTTGACTTCGACTCGCATGCAGCCTGCTCCACCTCGCAGACCGTCTGCTCCGTGGCGTCCTTCGCGGTGAGGCGCATGACCTTCAGCCCCATGTTGGCGATGCTCTCCTCCACCCTGTCCGCCGGCGCCCTCGTGTAGCTCTCGCCGCTGACGAGGAGCACTCCGCCCTTGACATTCAGCCTGGTCATTATGTCCGTGACCTTCGGTAGCACGTTGGGCCCAACGACAACGAACCTGGGCAGGTTTATAGCGTGTATGTGCATCTCGCATGTCGCCCCCGCACCAAGAATTATATCCGTTGCCCTATATAATCCAATAGCCGGGCGCCGACCCATGGAGCCCTGCACCATTGCTGCCGCGTCCGCCGGCGCCAGATGGTTATCCTTAAATATCAGCGGATTGTGGATTAAACTAACTTCGCTAATTCTACGCTCTGAAGCGGAGGCGCTTGGCTTGTTGCCACAGGAATTGACTGACAAATCAGCGATTTACGATAAGCTAAAGCACGGGACAACGACTGTCGGGGTCGTCTGCAGCGACGGCGTCGTGCTCGCCACCGACAGGCGCGCGACCGCTGGCACATACGTGGCCCACAAGAGGGTCAAGAAGCTCTTCATACTGGACGACAACAAGGCAGCGACAATAGCCGGCCTCGTCGCCGACGCCCAGATGGTGATGGACTACCTCAGGTCGCAGATATGCCTCATGAAGATGAACATCAAGGGGCCCGTCCCGACCAAGACCATAGCCACTTACGCGTCGAACGTCCTCTTCAGCTCGCGGGGCTACCCTTACATAGTCCAGTTCATAATTGCCGGATTCGACGATTCCGGCCCATCGCTCTACGTGCTCGACTGGTTCGGCACGCTGACACAGGAGCGGTTCATAACGACCGGCTCGGGGTCGCCTTATGCCATCGGCGTCCTCGAGGCAAGCCTAAAGAAGGACCCGGCGATGGCCGACGCCCTGCCCGTCATCGCCAGGGCCGTGAGGGCATCCATAGAGCGCGACCCTGGGAGCGGCGAGGGCATAGACGTGATCACGATAAGCAAGGATGGGCTTAGGGAGCTCACCGACGCAGAGATAGCAAAGCTGCTGGACAAGAGCTGAGGCGGGGCATAGGAGAAGCAGGTGCGGATGCGGACGCAGATGCGGGCGCCGGCGCAGGTGGCTGTTCCGTTCCCGTTCCGATGCCTGTGAAGGCACCGCCGACGCATGACAGTTGCAGACGGATTATGGAACGCTAAAGCTGATACATTCTTATGATAGGAGGAGACGTGTTTGACGATTGCAGGTAATGTGGACACTTTCGGCGAGATAAAGAGGGTAATCTCTAGGGAGATACCCGCAGAGGCCAAGCTGACGAAGGTCGAGTTCGAGGGGCCATCGATCGTAATCTACGCGGAGAACCCCAACTTCCTGATCGAGAACAGCGAGCCGATCAAGAGGATCGTCCGCGAGATCAAGAAGAGGGTGATAGTCCGGGCCGACCCGCGCGCAAGGAAGAGGATCGATGAGGCCAAGGCGATAATCTCCAACCTCATACCTGCAGAGGCGGAGATCACCGACACGAACTTCGACGAGGGGACCGGGGAGGTGATAATCCTTGCGAAGAAGCCCGGCCTAGTCATCGGGAAGGGCGGCTCGACCCTCAGGGACATCGCATCCCAGACCGGATGGAGGCCCACCATAATCAGGTCTCCGCCCCTCAAGTCAAGGATAATCGAGCAGACCCTCTACTACCAGCAGAACGAGAACGACTACCGGCTGGACTTCCTGCGCAGCGTCGGCAGGAGGATACACCGCCCGAGGGTCTACAACGACAGCTGGATAACGATCTCTGCTTTAGGCGGGTTCAGGGAGGTCGGGAGGCAGGCCATATTCATCCAGACCCTGGACAGCAAGGTGCTCATAGACTGCGGCGTCAGGCCCGGCGCGCAGTCGTACACCGACGAGTTCCCCCGCCTGGACATCTCCGAGTTCAACATCGAGGAGCTCGACGCCGTCATAGTGACCCACGCCCACCTTGACCACTGCGGGCTCGTCCCAATACTCTTCAAGTACGGCTATGGCGGCCCGATATACTGCACGAAGCCGACGAAGAGCCTCATGACACTGCTGCAGCTCGACTACCTCGACGTGGCGGTCAAGGAGGGGAAGCCGACGCCCTACGGCCTCAGGGAGGTCAAGAAGGAGCTCCTGCACACCATACCGCTGGAGTACGGCGAGGTCACCGACATCTCGCCGGACATCAGGCTCACCCTGCACAACGCCGGCCACATACTGGGCTCGGCGATGGTCCACCTCCACATCGGGGACGGCCTTTACAACATCGTCTACACCGGTGACTTCAAGTACGCCAGGACCCGCCTCCTGGAGCCGGCCGCCGCGACGTTCCCGCGGGCCGAGACGCTGATAATGGAGAGCACGTACGGGGCGCCCAACGACGTCGTGCCGACGCGCGAGGAGACCGAGCAGCAGCTCATCGAGACGCTGAGGACGACGATCCAGCTGGGCGGCAAGGCGCTGATACCGATCCTCGCGGTAGGGAGGGCGCAGGAGATCATGATCGTGCTCGACGAGGCGATAAAGTCCGGGGCGCTGCCGCTGGTGCCCATATACATCGAGGGTATGCTCCAGGAGGTCACCGCCATACACACCGCCTACCCTGAGGAGCTTGCGCGCGAGCTGAAGAACCGCATCTTCCACAAGGGGGAGAACCCGTTCCTATCCGAGCACTTCGTCAGCGTCGACGACAAGAGCGCGAGGCCGGAGATCGCAGAGGGGGGGCCGTGCATCATCATGGCGACGTCGGGCATGCTCACGGGCGGCCCTGCGCTGGAGTACTTCAAGCTGCTCGCGCCGAACCCCAACAACACCATGATCTTCGTGAACTACCAGATAGAGGGCACGCTCGGAAGGTCGATCCTGAAGGGGCTCAAGGAGATACCCTTGGCGAACTCGGCGGGCAAGATGGACGTGATACAGGTCAGGATGAGCGTGAAGTCGATAGATGGCTTCTCCGGCCACAGCGACCGGAAGCAGCTACTCAAGTTCGTTAACAACATCTCCCCGAGGCCGAAGCAGGTGATGATTGTCCACGGCGAGGAGTCCAAATGCATCGGAATGGCAGACTCGATAAGGCGGTTCTTCCATGTCGACGCCATGGCGCCCAACATAGGCGACCGGATACGCGTAAAATGACCCTGATTCGCCAGCCGCCGTCTCGATCTTGAGCTCGGTGCTCCGGCTGCTCCCTATCAGGAGCTCTTTATGGCAAGCATCCCGTTCCACACCTCGTCGCCGACATGGTGGACGTTCTTTACCGCCTTCCCCTTGACCTTCTGCAGGATCTGCCCCCTCTCCATCAGCAGTATGCCCACGGCGAGCCCCTTCGCATACTTCTCGTCCTGCACTATAACAACATCTCCGACCTTGGCACCCTCGGATACCGACCTTATCCCCGGCGCCATGATGTCTGCCCCCTTAGCAACGAACGGGACCGCCCCCATGTCCACGACGACCTTCGCTATGTTCGAGAGCACGGCGGGCGCAGCCGTCAGCGCTGGCATGATCTTTCCGGCATGCTCAATCAGGATGGGCTTGCCCCCCTGCATGTAGATCCTATCGCCATCCTCCAGCTCGACCCTCTCTACCGCCCCCTTCTTGTCTATTGAGTTGAGCATCTCCGGCGCGACCTTCCTGACCTCCTCCAGGATCTCCTTCAGGTCTTTGGAACTGATCTGGTGCCTCTTCTTGACGAGCAACTCCCGCCCTCTCCGATAAACTTAAATAACGTTTCCCCTAATGCGAAAATGCTAATTAATCTTTACGGCGGGAATCAACAATGAGCGAAATTGGCGCCACTGAAATGCTTAGCGAATCCCTCGGCTCCTTCGTCTTGGTGAAGCTGAAAGGCGGAAGGGAAGTGAGGGGCCTTATGAAGAGCTTCGACCAGCACCTGAACCTAGTTCTCGACAGCGCAGAGGAACTCGTGCCGGACAAGGAGCCCAAGAAGCTTGGTGCGATCATCGTAAGAGGAGACAACGTGGTAATCGTTTCTCCCTCGCCGAGGTGAATTTTATGAAGGGAACAACGTCATTCGGTCGCAGGAACAGGGGCATGACTCACATACCCTGCAGGCGCTGCGGTCACCACTCGTACCACATCCGGAAGAAATTCTGCTCGCACTGCGGATACGGAAAGACTCCGAAGCTCCGCCAGTGAGCCGCCGAAGGGGAACTCCCCCAAGGCAATACTATTTTCTTAAATTTAATGCGGCACTGGGTAGCCGCTAACTTTTATAATCCTGCAGCGCTATCCAGACTTGGTGTAAGCCATGTCGGAAACCCCTGCTGAGGAGAAGCTGCCCACTAACGAGATGATCAAGGTAATCGAATACATAACGATCTCAAAGAACGCCTCCTGGTGGACCGCAGTAGTGCTCGCCGGCGAAGAGGGCCGGAAGAAGGTCATGCTCTACATGTGGAACAAGCGCGGCGACAAGTGGTCCCGGAAGCAGAAGTTCACTATCGCACGGAAGGCGGACTGGGCGAAGTACAAAGAGGCTGTGGAGAAGCTGCTGGAGAAGGTCGACTGAGCTCCAGCCACCGGCGCAATCCATGCCGGGGGCAGGGCACTCTAAGAAACCACAGTTTAAATCATATTTTTTCAAGCAATTGCTTAAATATTAAAAAATTAAGGCAATCTTGGGTCGGATTTGCCTTGGCTAAAGACAAAGACGAGGAGAATAAGGCAAAGGAAGCTGCCGAGAAGCCCAAGCCAAAGGCTGCAAGGGTCACTTCCCAAAAGGTCCTGGAGGAGATAAGCCAGCTGGACAGCAAGGTCGACTCCTTGGGAAGCAAAGTGGATTCGCTCGCCGCGTCGATGAAGGCTGAGGAGGGGGTCGCCGCATCGCCGCTCCAGAGCCCATGGCTGGGGCTATTCGTCGTGGGCATCGCCGCAGCGGCGGTCGGCACTATCCTGATGGCGATCTCTCAGCCCGTCATAATCGGTCTGGCAGTAGTAGGCGTCGGCGCGGCCGTTGGCGCAATGTCTGCATTCAGGCTTTGGGGCAAGAACCCTCACAGTAACGCATGAGTCAAGCAGGAGATGCAGCGCGTGCCCGGCGCTTCTGGGGGGCGGGTCTTTGNCTCTAAGAAACCACAGTTTAAATCATATTTTTTCAAGCAATTGCTTAAATATTAAAAAATTAAGGCAATCTTGGGTCGGATTTGCCTTGGCTAAAGACAAAGACGAGGAGAATAAGGCAAAGGAAGCTGCCGAGAAGCCCAAGCCAAAGGCTGCAAGGGTCACTTCCCAAAAGGTCCTGGAGGAGATAAGCCAGCTGGACAGCAAGGTCGACTCCTTGGGAAGCAAAGTGGATTCGCTCGCCGCGTCGATGAAGGCTGAGGAGGGGGTCGCCGCATCGCCGCTCCAGAGCCCATGGCTGGGGCTATTCGTCGTGGGCATCGCCGCAGCGGCGGTCGGCACTATCCTGATGGCGATCTCTCAGCCCGTCATAATCGGTCTGGCAGTAGTAGGCGTCGGCGCGGCCGTTGGCGCAATGTCTGCATTCAGGCTTTGGGGCAAGAACCCTCACAGTAACGCATGAGTCAAGCAGGAGATGCAGCGCGTGCCCGGCGCTTCTGGGGGGCGGGTCTTTGGCAAAAACATAACTTTTTAATAGTAATCCGTTTTATTCCTCTGAAGAGGGCCGGTAGCTCAGACTGGCAGAGCGCCCGCTTGGCAATGCGGGCTTGCAATGCCGTTGCAGCCACCGCACCAGAGTGCGGGAGGCCACGGGTTCGAATCCCGTCCGGTCCACCATCCTGCCTTTTTTTGCGTTCCCTTAACGGTCTGGATGAAAAGACCTGCTAAAAATTGCCCCCGGGCGCGGCATCAGCGGACGTACCGGTGCCCTCGAAAGTCCTGACCTACGGTGACCCTAAGCGCTATTCTATACTCTCAGTTCCGCCTTCAGCCTCTCGGATTGCTAGTCAGTTGATCCTCTTCCATTCGTTGCCAATCGGACTAGTGCTGCTCTTCATGCTGTTTCCGCAAGGGCTTTGAAGCGGTTGATGTTCGCATCGAGATCATCTATTGTATACGGTCCATCGGTTGCGTGTCGCAGGCTATCCATCAAGTAATACAGTGCCGCATCAAGATTTTGCATGAACAGCTGTTGCCCTTCGGTAATATTGCCGTTTGACATAGATTCCCTTATCCTGCTTAAGGTCGGCTTAAGCAGATGGATGTAATGAATGCCCTCATCGCATAATTTCCTGTAATCTTCGCCCAGTTGATTAAGACCTGCAGTCTTGAACACAATAAGATCCAAGTATACCTCCGCAACTGCCAACTCATACCTGGCGGCGCAGAAATCGTTCGCATTAACCTCCTTTATTGCATTCTGAACATGAATGCGGGCATCGTCGAGGGTCGTCCAAAACAAGCTCCATGTCTGCTCCTTTCCCTGCTCATTCCTGATCGCCAAGTTTATTCCATACATCCCATTTATTGCGATGCTCCCTATGACTACTATTGCTATCAAGGTAGCCGCCCAAGCTATGTTGTAACCATTCTTCCAATTCGTTCGTTTGGGCTCGGCGCGTTCCTTCACCGCCGCGTTGAACACTGACATCAGCCTGAGCGCCTCCTTCCCGTCGTCCGTAAGCTCGTAATTGCCCTCCGTGTTTACCTTAAGGAGGCCCTTGAGCTTGTCAAGGTGGAACGTCAGGTGGCCGCTGCTGTCGATCCTGACCTTCCTCTTTATTTCGGAAAAGCCGAGTGGTTCGCCGTTTACTGCCTCCAGTATCTTTACCCTCATCGGGTGGCCCAGGCTGTCGAAGAGCACCTCTTTCGAGAGTTCTTCGTCGCGGTTATCGTTCTGCATGGGTAATAACTCGACCTCTGAGTATTTATTTCCTCATTCCTAGACTGTTTTTCCCAAAAACGAGGAGTTTTTAGTTGCATATATCATGATTAGTCTAGTTAATAGACTATCACCATGGTCTAATATATCCTAAAATATTCTATAATGAAATATTTTTATCACCTACTTAATTAGAGGTGAATTAAAATGCAAAAAAAGTATATTTCAGCTGTGCTTGTCGTAATGCTTTTGTTGACAGTTTACACCATTAGCGCAAACAGCATCAGTGCAACAATTACCCAAGACGCTGACACCTCAGCTAAGGCAACGGTAAGCGTTAATTTGATTCCTATGCTGGATGGCATAGTGTACGAAGGGGAACTTTTTGTCTTCGTGCATGATCTCTCCACTTGTCCCTCGACTAGGATCTTGATCAATAACTACAGCATGCCTGCTACAGTCGAGTTTGAGATCGGTCTCGTAGCTATCGACTAGGATTGCCAATATAGCAGCGATGACCCACCAACGGTTTACGGATCTTCCACGGTATTCGTCCACGTTACTGATTTAAATGGTTCTATCGCGGGTGATATGGTTCTAACATTCGACGCTGTTGCGCTCGATTCTGCTATTGATGTTGAACTCGGTCTAGTCATGTCAACTTATGTTGATCCAACAGCTAATTCTTCCGAATATCAACGCTCAGATGAACCGCCCGGAGGCTATACTGACGATACCTACGATGTTGACTATGAATGGGCATGGCTAAAAGCAGGCGAAGTGCACAGCATTACAAACCTGACGGTGCAATGTCGCGCATATAGCAGTGGTGCAGATAAGACGATATTATACTTCCAAAGTTATGCTAGAACAATCACTTGGAACAATTACTGCGTACCGTCCTGCGTAAGTGATACCAATTGGACTAGTTNCGCTCGTCGGCAGCGTCAGATGTGTATAAGAGACAGGTTTACACCATTAGCGCAAACAGCATCAGTGCAACAATTACCCAAGACGCTGACACCTCAGCTAAGGCAACGGTAAGCGTTAATTTGATTCCTATGCTGGATGGCATAGTGTACGAAGGGGAACTTTTTGTCTTCGTGCATGATCTCTCCACTTGTCCCTCGACTAGGATCTTGATCAATAACTACAGCATGCCTGCTACAGTCGAGTTTGAGATCGGTCTCGTAGCTATCGACTAGGATTGCCAATATAGCAGCGATGACCCACCAACGGTTTACGGATCTTCCACGGTATTCGTCCACGTTACTGATTTAAATGGTTCTATCGCGGGTGATATGGTTCTAACATTCGACGCTGTTGCGCTCGATTCTGCTATTGATGTTGAACTCGGTCTAGTCATGTCAACTTATGTTGATCCAACAGCTAATTCTTCCGAATATCAACGCTCAGATGAACCGCCCGGAGGCTATACTGACGATACCTACGATGTTGACTATGAATGGGCATGGCTAAAAGCAGGCGAAGTGCACAGCATTACAAACCTGACGGTGCAATGTCGCGCATATAGCAGTGGTGCAGATAAGACGATATTATACTTCCAAAGTTATGCTAGAACAATCACTTGGAACAATTACTGCGTACCGTCCTGCGTAAGTGATACCAATTGGACTAGTTGCGGAAAAACACCCACCAAATGTGTGACAGACTGCGCTGCCCATGCTACAGGAAACAGCGCATACGAAGTTCTCGTCCAAACAAAATATCGCTGTGAAGAATGGTATTACGGACCTGATATTGGTAACCCCTACATTGAGCAGTGGTATTACCTCATGACACCCTTGTTTTTCAATGATGCGGATGAGCGGCAATCCATTCCATGCAACGATTGCAATACTGAACATCCGTACTATGCATCAGTTTAGGGAAGTTGGGAGTGTAGCCCCTTCAATATCGGATTCGACCCAGAAACACAAGACAATACCATATGGAAAATTACTGATGTTGATTTTTCGTTTGGGTTCAGCATCCGCGAACTATTCTTTGGAGTGGGATTTAGTATCGGGCTTTATGAATCAGCAGGCGGAACTAGTGCGATGCCACCATACCTACAAGTAACTGCCAATTCAGGAATTTTGCTCTATAATTGGCATGATGATGGCGATGCCGAAAAATTCATTGTGCACTTCTCATGGATTTAACACTCCTTCTTTTCCTTTTTTTCTAAAAATAAATCATCACTCAAGCATTCCAACTCGAACTTCAGCCGCTCGAGCTTCTTTTCCTTGAGGAGGCGATTAT
>MAGS01000086.1:23801-64582 GCA_001717005.1 Candidatus Methanomethylicus mesodigestus
CAATACTAGTGCTGGCATCTTTGCTTTCAGTAGGCGTTGTTATGGCTGGCAACGACGATGGGGACAATGTAGAAATTGGCATAGAATATATAATGAATTACGCTCCCTTAGGCATATGGTGGATTCCTAATTTAGATAATACTGGTCTAGACGCTCAGGGTTGGTACAATGTCTTGGGCAATCAGGGATTTACACCAGTATTCAACAACGGCAACCAAAGCGCTGACGAAAGCCACTTTGAGCGCTCCGACGATGCTGACTGGGCGGACAACGTAGACTTCGCTTACTTCGCAGGTCATGGCAATTCAACAGGTTTCCTTTTCGCAACCAATAATCCAAATCATATCGCATCTTACGATCAGATGACCTTAGGCGATCAGGACCTCGAATGGCTTTTTCTGAAATCCTGTGAAGTGTTAGCGTATTCAACCCGTTGGCAATGGTGCAACATATTCGCCTCGTATGGCCTTCACGGAATGACTGGCTTTGAAACAATAGCGATAGATACTACAGGTTTAGGCTCAACGTTTGCATGTTGTCTAACGGGTACAGGCGGCTATTCACTCATGAGCATCGGCGAGGCATGGACATATGCCACATACCAAGATCAACCAACAACCTACCAACAACAAACCTTCCCATTCGAAACCATATATCTTAGAGCCGCAATTCTTTGCCGCGCTCAATATGACCCCGTTACGGGCATACTAACGTTCAACTATGCTGATGAGTACTTGCCTGGCTACAGTGGCGGAATGTACCCTGATCCAGATCCGATGTTCATTGGCAACTACTTCTATGACAGCTGGTACCTTTAGGTGATATTACATGGTCAGGAAAAAAATAATACTCGTTTCGATTATGTCCATCATTGTGATCTTTAGCCTTTCGCTCTGGTTCGCTAATCCCACCATGAATGGTCTTATTAACCCCGACCAATATGCGGGCAAGGACAGTTTAGGCTATTCCACGACTCCGCAGATGCAAATAATCTGGCAGACAATCTGGCAGACCCAGCCCGAGTTGGAGGCGCTGCCAGAATTGCTGATCGAAAAGATCCCTCTGAATGAAAGCATCGTTAGACAGATAGCTGCTAATGCACCATTTAACATGCCTGCAAATATGCAATTCCATCAGATTCAATGGGGCAATAACGTTGAGTATGGCGTTTATACAGGCAGCACCTCCAGCTATTACCTGCTCGGTTTCTTGCAGAACGGTGCCATGTACTACCTTACACCAGGGTGGAACGGTCCATACGACGTTACCCCCATGCCTTCAGAAGCCGAAGCCAAGCAGATAGCCGACGACTTCCTATCCGAAGTCCAGAGATCAGGGGCGTTCTTCCCCACGGGTGAGCAGCAGCTTGTCTTCTCAAGCGTCATGCCCGACTCAGTCAGCAGTAATCCATCGGGCATCGAACAGGTAAACTCTCTGATCGTGCGCTACAACTTTGAATACAACGGCATTCCGATTAAGGGCGGCTATTACGGCGTTTCAGTGGAGATTGGTGCTGGCGGGCAAGTCCTTGACTGCTTTGCCGAATGGCGGAACCTCGTGCCCTCTGGGCGCAATATTGAAATAACGGTTACGCCGCAGCAAGCCCTTGATAAACTTCAATCTACCCTTAGCCAAAGCCCGACAACGTCTAACTTCACGATGATTATCCAAGGGGTAAGGCTAGTCTATTCTTGCGGCGCCGGTATGCTCTATGACCTCGCACCGCTATCACCCTTGTACGAATTCAACGTTCTACTCATTGATGCGGACGGGCAGCAAATATCATCTGTGATACATGCCAAGGCGACGGCTTAACCAAAAATTTCCTCTTTCTTTTCTCGTTTTTTTAAGGTCTACAGCTTTTATATGACAACATATCGTATCATTGCGCCAACTTCAGCACCACATCCCATAACGCGCTCAACGGACGGCATCCGCAATCTGAGGATCGGCCATAATGTGTTACATATCTGCGCCCCTCCTTTACCCTTTTCGCGGATGCCTCTTTCCCAGCCCTCAACCCTAGACCTACCCGCGCACAACACCCCCAAGTAGCACGGCTCCAGTCCTCGAACAAGGCATTATATGCAAAAATATCCAAGCTTTATCCATGAGCAGCGAGAGCGGCAAGGACGGCTTCAGCAAGGACCTGGCGGAACTCTTCGAGACAGAGGAAGGCACAACGTATATTGGATTCAATAGGGAGGCATATTGCCGGAACCTCGCCGCATCGCCGCTGGACTTCCGCTTCGAAGATATCGTCATCGGCATCGAACTTGAAAGCGCCAATTGCTCAGTCGGAATCGGGCTCATTCAGTCAAGGAATCCTTCAATCTCGAATCCATTCACCGAATGGGTCAGGGTCAACCCGCGCTCCCTAGCAAGAATTAACGGGACGTGCTACTTCGGTCCATTCGGTCCGGAACCTGAACATGTTCAGGACATGGTAGCAATATACGACTGCTTGGTCGAGGAAGGGTTTGACATACACACAATTATTATGACGGTGACCCTCTCAGGCGGATCTCCTTTTGTGCAGGTCGAGAAGACTTTGAGCCTGTCGCACGCGCAAATTGTGCTGTTAAGCTACTGATGGAACGCCAAAACCTGCGCTGCACCCGAACTTCCGTCTCTCGAGCTTACTCTCCTTTAGATGGGCCGCCGCCTGCCGCTCCGGGATTTCTCTAATCCTCTCCGATCTGACCTCCCCCTTCATGACAAATACACTCTGACAATCGGCGCCCTGAGGCGCGGCTAAGCAAGGATAATTAATCTCTGCATCTCCTTAAGGAAGAGAGGCAAGCGAACGCCATGTCGTCACAAGCCGCCCCCGCCGCAGCTGCACCCGCCCGTGCATGCGCCGAACCACCGGCGTACAGGCGGCACAACCTCATGATGTTCATAGTGCTGGTCGGGGTCTTCATGTCCGTCCTCGACGGCATAGTCGTCAACATAGCCCTGCCAACGATAACGACCCACTTCGGAACCGAGCTTGCAAAGTCGCAGTGGACAATCACCGCCTACCTCCTGACGACGACGAGCACGCTCATGATCTTCGGCAAGATCTCCGAGCGCACAGGCAGGGTCAGGCTGTTCATGACCGGCTTCACGATCTTCGTCATAGGGTCCTTCGCCTGCGGCTCTTCCGCCAGCCTCGAGCAGCTCGTGTCATTCAGGGTCCTTCAGGCGCTCGGCGCCTCGATGGTCTTCTCGATCAGCAGCGCCATGCTCTTCGAGATCGCCCCCCGGCGGAGCAGGGGGCGGGCGATGGGCTACCTCGGCACCACGGTCGCCGTTGGCAGCATAGCCGGCCCCGCCCTCGGCGGATTCATTGTCGACGCGCTGGGCTGGTCCTACATCTTCCTGATAAACGTCCCCATAGGGATACTGCTCCTCATCCTGGCCGCTAGGTACATGAAGCTCAACGAGACCCGGTCCCCGCGCCTCGACATGGACTGGATCGGCGCCGGGTCGCTGGTCGCTTTCATGGGGTCGCTAATCCTCTTCCTGGGGGACCTCTCGGACACGTCCGCGATAACGCCGGCAGGGGCCGCCTACGCCGCCGTCTTCGCATCCTCGCTGGCGGCCTTCCTCCTGCGGGAGTCCAGGTGCAAGAAGCCCCTATTGGACCTCTCCGTCTTCAGGGTCAGGGGCTTCTCCATGCCGTCGTTCAGCATGCTCCTCTTCTTCATCTCATCCTTCATGGTCAGCCTCGTCGGGCCCTTCTACTTCGAGGGGGTGATGGCATTCTCCCCGTCGCAGGTGGGCATCATATACATGATCACGCCGGTCATAATGATGATCGCCTCGCCCATCAGCGGCTCCCTCTTCGACAAGCACCACTGGAGGTACCACGCCTCCGTCGGCGTCATGGTCGTGGCAGCCGCGCTGGCCCTCCTCGGGTTCATGGCCCTCGCCGGAATCCTCGCGCTCATGGCCGCTGCATATGCACTGCAGGGGTTCGGCGGCTCCCTCTTCCAGAGCCCCAACAACACCGAGCTCATGGGCGCGCTCCCGCCCCCCCAGCGCGGGATTGCATCATCCGTCAGCGCCACATTCAGGAACCTGGGGATGTCGCTGGGCGTCTCATTCGCCAGCATACTGGTGGCGTTCCAGCTCAAGGCTGCAGGCTACCACGGCGCAATACTCGAGGCCGACCGGGCCCTGCTCGCCGGCGTCGTCAGCAACGTCATATTCGTGGCGGCAGCGCTCTGCGTAGCGGCCGCGGTCGTCTCCCTCATGAGGAGCGGGGCCGAGGCCTGCGACGAGCCCCGGCAGCTTTAGTCTTTCGCATTAATCCCTCTGCCATCTGCCCTCTCCGTCCCCCTGGCGCCCGCACTCGCGCCCGTGCCCCTTGCCGGCAACGCCTTCCCGCCCCGCGGCGTGCTTCGAATCGGACGCGCGCCTGCCCATTTCAGGTTCCAAAGCCGCCGGGGATCACAAAAAGTTCTTATCCCTATCCCTTTTTTACTCAACTTGGCGCTGGTGGTCTGAATGGACGATGCCGAGCTGACGAGCACATTCAATGAGCAGATCGGGATACTCTTCAAGGACGCGTTCAAGATAGGCGCGAAGGACCCAGCGATGGGCTACTTCCTGCTGCAGACCGTCCGGAGGCAGAAGAGGGCTGCCAAGCTGCGCACCGGGTGGGAGGAGAATGGGCTCCATGTCCCGCCCTTCCTCATCTACAGCGTGACCAAGAGGTGCAACCTCAACTGCAAGGGCTGCTACGCGCGCGCCCAGCACAGGTCGGACGCAAACGAGATGGGGGGCGACCGGATCCGCGCCCTCTTCGCCGAGGCGCGCTCCCTCGGGATATCCTTCATACTCCTTGCGGGCGGCGAGCCGCTGATGCGCAAGGAGCTGATCGAGATCGCCGCGGGCTTCCCCGAGATCATCTTCCCCTTCTTCACCAATGGGCTGCTCATCGACGGGCCGATGATAAGGCGGCTCAGGAAGCAGAAGAACATGGTGCCGGTGGTGAGCATCGAGGGGTACGAGGGCGAGACGGACGGCAGGAGGGGCGAAGGGGTGTACGACCGCGCCCTCAGGACAATATCCGCCCTCTCCTCGGGCGGCGTCTTCTTCGGCACCTCGATCACCCTCACGAACGGCAACTTCGACACGGTTACAGGAACCGACTTCATCTCAAGGCTCGTCTCGGCGGGCTGCAAGCTCTTCTTCTTCATAGACTACATCCCAGTGGAGCCCGGCACCGAGCACCTCGTGCTCAGGGAGGAACAGAAGGCAAAGGAGAACGCGATCGTCAAGTCGCTTAAGGACTCCTTCCCCGCCCTCTTCCTCGCCTTCCCGGCCGGGGAGGTGGAGCTGGGCGGCTGCCTCGCCGCGGGGCGCGGCTTCGTGCACATAAGCCCCGAGGGCAGGGTCGAGCCGTGCCCGTTCTCGCCCTTCTCGGACGCGTCCCTTGGGGGATCCTCGCTCAAGGAGGCCCTCTCCTCGGAGTTCCTCAGGAAGATACGCGAGAACCACGGCATGCTGGACGCGTCCAAGGGAGGATGCGCGCTGTGGGAGAACCGCGAGTGGGTGAGCGCGCTGCTGGTCCACGCCGCCCCGCCAGCCGCCGGGCAATCGAGCGCAGCCGTTCGGCAGGAGCCTGCCAGCTGCCCCCGGGGAAGCTGACCGCCCCGTCAGAAGAACTGCGAGAGCCTGCTCTGGTCCTTGGGCAGCGGCTTGGGGACATCCTCCTCGACCATGCGCTGCGTGAACCCGTAGACCTTCTCCACCTTCCTCTTGACGCCTATGAGCTTGTTCCTCTCGTGGGTCTGCATCGTTATCAGCGCGTACGTCTTCGCCACCGTCTTGCCCTCCGACTGCCTCAGTATCCTGCCGAACCTCTGTATCCACTTCTTCGGGTTGCTCGGCGGGTCGACCCAGACCTCTATGTCGGCAGCCGGGACGTCGAGCCCCTCCTCCCCTATGCTGGTGCAGATCAGGATGCTCGCCCTCTCCCTGAACTGGAGCAGGGCGGACGCCTGCTGCTCCATCGACATGCCCCCCTTCCCCACCAGCACGGCGACGTCCTCGTGCCCCCTCTGCCCGTGGAAGACCGCCCCCATCTGCTTGGCCGCCTCCACCGACTCGACGAAGATTATCGCCTTCCTGAACCTCTCGCACGCGATGATGTCCCTGACGGCGGCGATCTTGTGGTTCTGCCCGCCGCCGAGCACCTCACGGTAGGCCTCCTGGATGCTCCTGCCGCCTAGCTCGCGGAGCTGCACCTTCAGCTCGCTAACCTTCCACGTCCCGTACTCGCTGACGCTGCTCGCCCCGTCCTCGACGATCCTGGACCTCATGACCTTCAGCGCTATCAGGCAGACGCAGAGGCCGTGCTTCGTGCAGTAGCCCCTTGCGTGGGCGGCGCCGTAGACCCTTGCCGCCTTGACCTGGTACCTCTTGATGACCTCGCCCAGCTGCTGGTATATCGCGAGGAGGCCCGAGGGGGCGGCGACCCGCGTCATCACTATCAGCCTCTCCGGCATCTGCGCCTTTATCTCCGGCTCCTCGACGGAGATCGCCTCCACCCTGTCGAATATGCGCTTGAGCTCCCTCAGCCGCTTCGGGGCGTGAAGCTGCGGCGTGGCGCTGAGCGCCAGGATCTTCGCCCCGGACGCCTTGGCGGCGAGGAGTATGGCGTGTCCGTCCGTCTCGCCTATGTAGCCGTGGCACTCGTCCGCGACCACGAGCGAGTAGGGGAAGGTGAATCCTGCGCCCCGGAGCCTGGCCGCAAGCTCGCCCACCGGGTCCTCGCACCCCTTCGCGGCCTCTATGTGCCGGGCGTGCCTCCTGAGGGCGTCGTTGTAGAAGGTCTGCGGCGTAGTCACTGCGAACCCCGCGTTCCATACGCCCAGCTCCCTCCTCCGATCCGGGGGTATGCTCCCGGAGATGAAGCACGCATCACTCAGGCCTAGCATCCTCCGCGCGAAGAGGGTCTGCTGCACCCCCAGCGGCACCGAGGGCGTGAGGAAGAGCACCCTGCACCCCTGGCGCTTCGACTCCTCTGCGATGAACGCCCCCGCGAGGTACGTCTTCCCGAGCCCGGTCGGCAGGCCGACCACGAGGGTGTCCTTCCCCATCCTCTGGAGTATCTTCTCCTGGAACGGCCAGAGCCTGTAGCCCATCCTCTCGACTGTGACCGTGCGGCGCTCACGGATGGGCTCCGACGGCGAGAGGTTGGACGTCATGAGCTGCAGCGAGTAGGGGCTCCCCTCCAAAAACCGAAGGTAGTCGTTCCATGCCCCCTCCCTGTCTGCCATGGTTCAAGTATCCGGGGAGATTCCCAATATACCTTTACCCGCACGGCGCATAGGCGCCTGCGAAAGGCTTAATATTGTTTGTTTTTTGTGACAGAGTAAGCTCTGGTAGTATAGTCCGGTCAAGTATACTGGCCTCTCGAGCCGCAAGGCGGAGACAGTCAGTGACACGGGTTCGAATCCCGTCCAGAGCACCAATCCGCCTTTTCGCCTCTTAATTGCTGCCTGTTGAAGGCTGGCGCTTCCAAGAATCTGACCTTGGATCCTCTGCCCCAATAATTCGTTATGCTATGAGCCGCCGCCTCACTCGTGGAGCAGGCCGAGGCTCTTCAGCTTCTCGTGTATCTTGTCGGTCGCCACCCTTGTCTCGTCCTCGTGCTTCGCCCCCGTGCAGACCATCTTCCCGGACGAGAATATCAGGAACACGACCTTGGGGTCGGTCATCCTGTATATCAGCCCCGGGAACTGCTCCGGCTCGTACATCACGTTCTCAAGTATGAACGCCGCCTTCTCGAGATTCACCTCCGCGTTCAGGTTCGCCGATGCCACTATGTTCTGGACCGTGATCTCGGGGGTCCCTATGATCACTATCTTCCTGTCCTTGAGGTTGCTGATTATCTTCTTGACCGCGTTGTGGACCTCCTTCGAGGACTTTGCCCCGGTGCACACCATCTTGCCGGTCGAGAAGATGAGCGTCGCCGTCCTCGGCTTCGGGATCCTGTAGACCAGCCCCGGGAACTTCTCCGGGATGTACTCGACGCCTGGTACGTTCTCCGATATCGCATTGAGGTCGAACTTCTGGTTCATCGTAACCGATGCGACAACATTCTCAATCTGGACCGAGGGGTTTGCCAAGCTCTGTATCTCCTACTCATAACGTTCCTTCAGCAACCTTATCCTTTTCGTGGTCACTATTTTAAGATGACCTTGCCTGGAGCCGAATTCCCGCCAAAAAAAGCCCAAAATTCGGGTCGCCGGGAGCGGTCGGCGAGCTTGTGCCGAGCGCGGCACGCTCCGAGGGTCTGCTCCTCATCGAAATCGAGGACCACGTCGTAGGCATCGGCGCAGATGGCCGGCGCAGCCTCTTCAATCCACTCTTGACCAAAAGCCCAAGGGGATGGGCGCGGCCCTCCCGGTCGCCAAGAGTTGCATAGGCATTCACGGAGGGACGACAAGCGTTAAGAACAAGCAGGCAAGGTTATAACCATAACGATCGTTTTAACCCCCCTGTAGATGCCCACGGGTAGTGATGAGTCTTGAAGATACACCTGAAATCCGTCCTCATCATAGGTGCCATGGCGATCATATTGCTGTCGCTGCTAAGCTTCTCTACCTACTCTATGATCCTCGCCGGATTCTCAGAGATCGAGACCAAAGAGACGCTTGGCAACATAGCCCTCGCGCAGCGTATAATCGGCAACGACCTGAGCGAACTGGAGACCACTGCCTCCGACTGGGCTTGGTGGGATGACACCTACTCATTCATGGGTACCATGAGCCAGTCCTACATCGACTCGACCCTCGCCGACGCGTCCCTCCAGAACATCCATGTAAACGTCATACTATTCATCGATACCAACGGAAGCCTCTGGTTCGGGAAAGCTGTCAACCTCACGACGGGCGACGGAGTCGAACTCCCTCCCTCCATCGCCGAGAACCTCTCCTACTTTGAGCCGCTCACAGTCTTCAATGGCACCGCGCGCCACAGCGGCGTTCTGATCATAGGCGAAACCCCTGCGCTCTTCAGCTCGTCCCCCATACTGACCACCGACCGCGAGGGGCCGAGCGCGGGCACGCTCATCATGATCCGATACTTCGACGAGGTGGCGGCCGCCAGGATCTCTTCGATCCTGAACATGTCCTTCGAGGCGGTCAATTACAACAGTCCTTCTCTATCTCCGGACTTTGCGGAGGCTAAGGCGTCCCTCTCCCCCTCCGGCACCTTCGTCAAGATCGTGAGCGAGGACACCATATCCGGATTCGCAGAGTTGCGCGACCCATACGGCGACCCCGCAATTCTCTTCAGGATGGATATGTCGAGGGCCCTCTCCGCCCTGAAGGGGGCGGCCCTCTTCTACTTCCTGCTCTCAACGTTTGGCATCAGCATAATGGCGGTCCTGATCGCCCTCCTACTCCTCAGGTGGGCGATCATACTGCGCATAAGCCGATTGTCTTCCGAAGTCAGCCAGATAGCGTCCTCGAAGAGCTTCGAGTCGAGGGTGGCAGAGAGTGGCGAGGATGAGATATACGCTCTAGCCCACGACATAAACGGGATGCTGCTCGCCCTCCAGAACTCCCAGATCACGCTGAAGGAGTACAGCGAGCACCTTGAGGACCTCGTGAATGAGAAGACGAAGCAGCTGAAGGAGGCTGAGCGGCTGGCCACAATCGGCGAGACCGCAGCCATGGTGGGCCACGACCTCAAGAGCCCGCTCCAGGCTGCCGTCAACACGCTATATCTGGCAAAGGAGACGCTCGGGTCGATGAAGCTCGACGAAAAGGATATGCTATCCATGGACGAATACTGCGACCGCCTCTCAAAGTATCTCTCTTACATGAACAGGATAGTCTCCGACCTGCAGGACTTCGCCAGGCCGCTGAAGCCGGAATACGCTTGGGTGGACCTGAGGCGCCTTCTTTCCGACTCGCTAAACACGATCCAGGTCCCGAAGGGCGTGGGCGTGTCGGTGGACGTCGCCGAGGGCTTCCCCAAGGTGAGGGCGGACCCGCTCCTGATGCAGCGCCTCTCCACCAACTTGGCCAACAACGCGGTCCAGGCTATGCCTGACGGCGGGTCGCTGCGCATCTCCGCCCGCCTCTCCGGAGGGTCCCTGACCCTGAAGTTCAGCGATACGGGGGTCGGCATATCTGAGGAGAACTTGGGCAAACTCTTCGTACCCCTCTTCACGACCAAGTCGAAGGGCTCGGGGCTGGGGCTGGCGATCTGCAAGAGGATCGCAGAGGCGCAGGGCGGCACAATAGCCGTCGAGAGCAAAGTCGGCGCCGGGACGGCGTTCACCGTCACGATACCGCAGCCGCCGTAGCCTCCTACGCGCCCGCCGCGCAGGTGCCGCCTGCGCTTCATTATCGTTTATAACCCCTCGGATCGAAGTAACCTAGAGGGACGTCTTTTTGTCAGACAGGATCAGCGCACACCATTCCATCAAGGAGATGTACGGCAAGATAAAGTCCGACGGGATCACAAACGTCTGGGACCGGTGGGCTGCCCAGGAGCAGGTTAGGTGCAAGACCTTCTGCGCCAAGGGGCTCAGCTGCCAGTTCTGCAGCAACGGCCCCTGCAGGATAATCCCCGGCAGGCTCGAGCGGGGCGTCTGCGGCATCGACGGCGACGCGATGCCCATGCGCTACATGCTCCTTAGGAACGCGATGGGGCTGTCGACCTACACCTACCACGCGCGCGAGGTCGCGAAGACGCTCATAGCGACCGCCGAGGGCAGGACGCCGTTCGAGATCAGGGACGTCCAGAAGCTGAAGGCGCTGGCGGAAAAGGCTGGGATCGCCCCCTCGCTGCCGGCGAGGGCCATGGCATCAGCGCTCGGGCAGTACATGCTCGCGTCCATAAACGGCGACCCGCGCACCCCGCTGGGGCTGATCCCTTCCATGGCGACGCCCGGGCGGGTCGAGGCGTGGGCGAGGCTTGGCATACTGCCCGGCGGGCCCGCGAACGAGCAGGTGGACGCCGTCTCACACTGCCTCACAAGCGTCGATGGCGACTACGTCTCGCTCGCCAAGACCGCGCTCAGGATGAGCATCTCGTGCATCTACGGCTCGCTGATACCCCTCGAGTACGGCCAGGACATCCTCTTCGGCACGCCGCGCCCCCACACGATCAACTTCGACCTCGGGCTTCTCGACCCATCATACGTCAACATCGTCGTCAACGGGCACGAGCCCTTCGTCGGTATGGCGCTGATAAGGCACTGCAGGCGCGAGGACGTGCAGCAGGATGCCCGCGGCGCAGGCGCCAAGGGTGTCAGGGTCATAGGCTCCATAGAGACCGGGCAGGAGATCCTGCAGAGGACCGAGTCCGACGCCGTATACATGGGGATGACCGGCAACTGGCTGACGGTCGAGCCGCTCATAGCCACCGGCGCCGTGGACCTATTCGCCATGGACATGAACTGCTCGCCGCCATCGCTCGAGGAGTACGCTAAGAAGTACCCCACGACCTTCGTCTCCGTCTCGCCCCTCGTCAACGTCCCCGGCATCGGAACCCACGTGGATTACCTGCCGGAGAGGGTCGAGGCGCAGGCAGCCGAGCTCGCGAGGATGGCGGTCTCCAACTTCAGGAGCCGCCGCGGGAGGCAGCCGCACGTCCCGGCGAGGGTGCAGTCCGCGGTCGTCGGGTTCTCTACCGAGTCCATACTCGAGGCGCTAGGCGGCACCCTCACCCCGCTCCTCGATGCCATAAAGGGCGGCGCCATCAAGGGGGTCGTCGGGCTCGTCTCGTGCACTACCCTGGGCAACGGCCCCCAGGACTCCGCGACGATAGCCATGGCAAAGGAGCTCATAAGGCGGGACATACTCGTCCTCTCGATGGGCTGCGGCAGCGCCGCCCTCCAGGTCGGCGGCCTCTGCACGCTCGAGGCAGGCGAGCTCGCGGGGCCGGGCCTCAGGGCCATGTGCGGCGCCCTGAAGGTGCCACCCGTCCTCTCATTCGGGACCTGCACCGACACCGGGCGGCTCTCGGTGCTCGTCTCGGCAATCGCCAACGCGCTCGGGGTCGACGTGCCCGCGCTGCCTGTGGCCGTGACCGCCCCGCAGTACATGGAGCAGAAGGCCACACTCGACGCCGTCTTCGCCCTCGCTTTCGGTGTCCTGACCCACGTCTCGCCGACCCCGCCGCTCGTGGGAGGGGCGAGGCTGATGAAGCTCCTCTCGCAGGACCTCGAAGGGCTCACAGGCGGCAGCCTCCTCCTCGAGGAGGACATGGCAAAGGCCGCCGAGGCTATATCCTCCCACATATCGAAGAAGCGGTCCGCCCTGGGGCTCCCGGCATAGCCCGCCGGGCGGTCGCCGTCGGCATGGGCAGGCGGGCCGCCCCCTCCCGACCCAACCCTTTTATCGCATCCCGCCCAAATGTCATCACTGAAAGGAGACTCTTCCCATGGACCCAAAGGAATCCGCGCGGAACGCACTCCTGTACGTCTTGGATGCGGCGGCCGGCGAGAGGGCAGCCGTGATATGCGACGACGTCAGCCTCGAAGTCGGCAGGGCCTTCGCCGAGGGTGCCGTAGGCCTCGACCTCTGGTCGCGCCTCTTCGTTCTCAAGACCGGCGGCGAGCCGCGGTCCTCGGTCCCGACCGAGGTGCGCGAGGCGGTCGCCTCCGGCTCGGCCGACATATACGTGACGATCTTCCGCGAGAGCGAGAGGGAGACGCCCTTCCGCATCAGCATAATCGACCTCATAAGCAAGCACCGGAAGTACCGGCTTGGCCACTGCCCGGGCATAACGATGGACATGCTTACCGAGGGCGCTCTGGCCCTCTCCGCCGAGGAGCACAGGGCGATCTACTCCGACGCGCAGAGGCTGATGTCGCGCCTTGCCGGGGCCGAAAGGGTCAGGGTCACCAGCCCCAACGGGACCGACGCATCGTTCCGGGCGCTCGGCAGGGACTTCTTCACCGACACCCGGTTCGACTGGAAGACCTACAAGTGGGGGAACCTGCCGACGGGCGAGGTGATGTGCGCCCCCGTGGAGGACTCGCTCGAGGGCAGGATCGTCTGCGACCTGTCAATAGGCGGCATAGGCCAAATCTCCTCGCCCGTGAAGATCACCGCCAGGGGCGGCCGCGCGGAGCGGTTCGAGTGCTCCGACGTCGCTGTCCTGAGGCGCGTGGAGGACGCCCTCAGCGTGGACGACGCCGCCAGGCACGTCGGCGAGTTCGCATTCGGGCTGAACAAGAAGGCGCGGCTCTCGGCGGGCTTCCTTGAGGCCGAGAAGGTCGGCAACACTATCCACTTCGCCTTCGGGCACAACACCGACTTCCCTGGCGGCATGAACGCGTCCGCCACGCACATGGACTTCCTCGTCTCGAAGCCCACGGTCACGGTCACTACCTCCCCCGGGAGGGAGATCATCGCCATGAGGGACGGGGTCCTGCAGTAGTGCTACTCTCCCGGGCCTGCCTCCCCCCGCCCCGCGCCCCCCTCGAGCCTCCGAGCCATCCCTGCCCACCTGGCATCCAGCTCGTCCTGCAGCCTGGCGACCTCCGCGTCCCCGAGCTGGCCGAACCTGCCCTGCATCCTTAGGTAGTCCGCAAGCGGTCTCCTCCTCGACCTGTCCAGCAGCCCCCTCGACGGCCCGGTGAGTGTGTACCTGCCGCCCTGCCACTCGTAGAGGATCCACGACCCGGTCATGACTGCCATCCTCCCCACATCCACGCCCCTCTCCGTCGGGTACCTCCAGCCGGGAGGGCAAGGCGTGAGTATGTGGATGTACTTCAGCCCCCTGATCGACATCGCCTTCTTGATCTTGTCCGCAAGGTCCAGCGGGAAGGCCGCGCACGCCGTCGCAACGTAAGGCACGCCGTGGGCCGCCATTATCGCCGGGACGTCCTTCTTGGGCTCCGCCTTCCCCCTTATCGCCGTGGTCGTCGCCGCGCCCGCCGGGGTGGCGCTGCTGCTCTGCGTGCCCGTGTTCATATACGCCTCGTTGTCGTAGCAGACGTAGATGAAGTTCTCGCCCCTCTCGGCCGCGCCGCTGAGCCCCTGTATCCCTATGTCCGCGGTCCCGCCGTCGCCGGCCCACGCCACTACGCTGGTCTCCCCCCTCCCCGAGAGCTCGAGCGCCGCCGACATGCCGCTGGCGGTCGCCGCAGCCGCCGCGAAGGCAGTGTTCAGGGTCGGGACCGCCGATGACGACCTCGGATAGTAGCCCTGTATCACCGCGCTGCAGCATGCGGGCACCGTCATGACCGTATTCGGCCCCAGCACCTTGAGCGCCATCCTGATGGCAAGCGAGAGCATGCACCCCGGGCACGACGCATTGCCCGGCAGGAAGAGCTCATCCTGGCGCAGCTCCTTCAGCGTCACCACCTCAGGCTCCCCCCTGGCCCCCGGGCGCGCTGGGCGAGCGCCTCAGCCCCCACCACACCTCGTGCCCCTGGGCGGGATCCCCCGACTCCGCGGCCCTGAGCGCATCCGCCGCCATCCCCATGAAGTCCTCTGGCCTGATGTCCCTGCCGCCGAGCCCCGCGACATACCGCGCCGCCCTTCCCCCGACCACCGACGCCGCCTCCGTCGCCAGGATGCCCCCCATCCCGAAGGAGTAGTCCCTGTCCACGACCGCGACCGCCTTCGCGCCGCCAACCGCCCTCACTATCGCCTCGGACGGGAAGGGGCGCACAGCCTTCATCCGCAGGACGCCCGCCCTCGTTCCTTGGTCCCTGAGCGCATCCGCCGCGTCCTTGGCGTCCCCGCTCGACGCCCCTGCGACCACAATCACCACCTCCGCATCGCCGCACCTGTAATCCTCGACCAGCCCCGCCTGCCTCCTCCCGGATGCCCTGCCGAACGCGCCCGCCGCCTCCTCTATGACGCGCTTGGAGCGTTCGAGCGCATCCCTTATCGCGCTCCTCACCTCCATCATCGCATCCGGGCCGGTCAGGTTGCCGTAGGTTGCCGGGCTTCTAGTATCCATCAGAACGGGCAGCATCGACGGGTCCAGCCTCGGCAGGAACGCATCTGCATCCTCCTGCGGCATGAGGTCCAGCCGCTCCGCCGTATGCGAGAGCGAGAACGCATCTAGGCCGAACATCACCGGCTGCATCACCTCGGCGTCCTCCGCAACCCTGAACGCCATGATCGAGGTGTCGTATGCCTCCTGCACGCTCTCGCAGATCATCGAGATCCAGCCGGCGTCGCGCTGCGCGAGCTGGTCGGTGTGCTCGTTCCAGATGCTCCACGGCGGCGCCAGCGTCCTGTTCACGACCGCCATCACCATTGGTATCCTGCCCAGGCCGGTCCAGAAGACCATCTCGTTCATGTAGAGGAGCCCCTGCGAGGAGGTCGCCGTGAACGCCCTCGCCCCGCACGCCGCCGCCCCGTAGCAGGCGCTGAGCGCGCTGTGCTCGGACTCGACTCTTATGTACCTCCCCCTCATCTCGCCGCTCGCCATAAACTCCGAGAGCTTCTCCACGATCTGCGTCTGAGGGGTTATCGGGTATGCCGCGACCACCTCTGCCCTCGCCGACCTCACCCCGTACGCCACCGCGTGGTTTCCTGTCGCTATCAATCAGATGCCTCCTCCGCCATCCTTATCGCCTTGACCGGGCAGACCGCCCCGCAGATCCCGCACCCCTTGCAGTAGTCGTAGTCTATCCGAACGCCGCGCCCCTCGCCCCTCACTACTGACGCATCCGGGCAGTAAAGCCAGCAGATGAGGCACTTCGTGCACCTCCTTTGGTCTATCTCAGGCCTCCTGAGCCTCCACTGCCCCGTCCTGCCGCTGGCCCCCATGGTGGGGGCAGACGATGCCGCCCCGCAATCCCTCACGGCCCGGCCACCTCGTATGCGGCGAGCGCCGCCCTGACGTTCCTCTCGCCCAGCTCCCCCCGCCACCTCCTCCTCACGACCTTCTCGAGCGTCGCCCTGCCTACCATGCCCGACGCCTTGGAGATCGCCCCGAGCATGGCCGTGTTCACGACCGCCCACCCCGCGACGACGAGCCCGTTCTCGACCGCTATCGCAGTCGCATCGACCGCCGCACACCGGACCCCCGGGACATCGGGCGCGGACCTGCCGTTGACCAGCAGGATGCCCCCGCCCTTAATCCCAACGAGCGTCTCCGGGTCGCCGGCCAGCTGCCGCTCGAAGACCCCCACGATGTCCGGCGAGTAGACCAGCGAGTGCCTCCTGATCGGCGAGTCTGACACCCTGGCCGAGGCGGCGACCGGAGCGCCCCTCCTCTCTGCGCCGAAGGCAGGGATCGACTGCCCGTATCGCCCCTCCTCAACCGCCGCATCGGCGAGCATCTCCGACGCCGTCACTATCCCCTGCCCTCCCCTGCCGCGGAGCCTGATCTCCAACAGCATGAACGAAAAAACCCCCTGCCTTAACCTATGCCGGCGATGTTTTAAAAGGATGCGACGCCGCCCCGGGTATGCCCCTTCAATGCGCCGCCTGTAGGGGAAAAGCTTATAAGCCATGCCAAGACCCTTCAAAACGGTTTAAAGTACGAAGGCCTCGACAAATAGCGTTAGCCTGCCATGCTTGCTAATTCTATTGCTTTTGTAGCTTTACTAAAAACAGGCAAAATGAGTTGATGGTTTACGAGATTCGAGGATTTGGATATTGATAAGGATATACTAGATTCCATTAAGGAGATCGGCTACGAGGAGCCGACCAAGATACAGAGCGAGGCGATCCCTCTCATAAAGGAGGGCTACGACGTCGTCGGCCAGTCTGAGACCGGCTCGGGGAAGACCGCAGCGTTCGGGATCCCCCTCGTCGAGAAGGTCACCAAGGGCGGCGGGCTGCAGGCGCTCATACTGGCGCCGACAAGGGAGCTCGCGCAGCAGATTGCAGCGGAGATCGAGAAGTTCTCCCGCGCCAAGCGCCTCCGGATCCAGTGCGTCTACGGCGGCGCGTCGATAGCGCCGCAGATCGACGGGCTCAGGAGCGCCGAGATAGTCGTCGGCACGCCAGGCAGGGTCATGGACCACCTTGAGCGCCGGACGATGCGCACGGGCAAGATACAGACTTTCATACTCGACGAGGCGGACAAGATGATCGACATGGGGTTCATCGACGACATAAGGCGCATAGAGAGCGAGATACCGCGCGAGAGGCAGACGCTCATGTTCAGCGCCACAATGCCGGACGACCTGGCGGACATAAGGGACAGCTTCACGAGGGGCGCCAAGAAGGTGAAGACCGAGACCAAGGTCAGCGAGGACATGCTCAAGCAGTACTGCTGCCTGGTCGACAGGCGCATGAAGTTCTCGCTCCTTGTCCACCTGATGCGGAACGAGAAGCCGGGGCTCGCGATCGTCTTCTGCAACATGAAGCGCGAGGTGGACCTGGTGGCGAAGAACCTGAAGAAGAACGGCATAAACGCGGAGGCGCTCCACGGCGACATGTCCCAGAGCCGCAGGGAGCACGTCATGGAGGACTTCCACAACGGCGAGATCGACGTCCTTGTTGCGACAGACGTCGCCGCGAGGGGGCTGGACTTCAAGAAGGTCACCCATGTCTTCAACTACGGCATACCAAAGAACTGCGACGATTACGTCAACCGGATCGGCCGGACAGCGAGGGCTGGCGAGTCGGGCAAGGCCATCGCCATGCTGAGCGAGGAGGACATGATCCCGTTCCGGCGGATAGTTAACATCTACAACTTCGGCGTTGAGGAGATCGAATACAACCCCGAGGAGGTGGAGCAGTTGCCGTTCGTCAGGGACTCTTACAGCCGCGACGGCGGAGGCAGGAGGGGCTCATTCGGGCGCAGGGGCGGATACGGCAGGGGAGGCGGCGATGGAGGCCGCCGATGGGGCAGGGGCCAAGACCGGGACAGGGGATACGGCGGCGACCGACGTGATGACCGCGAGGGCGGAAGGCGCGGTCGGTACGGTGGCGGCGGGCGGTATGGCGGCAGCGGCCGTCGCAGGCGCTCTGACGGGGGCGACGGCGAAGGCGACCGCAATGGCTACTATGGCTCTCGCAGCTGGGGCGGAGGAAGGCGCGGGTCGTCCGGGCGCGGCGGAGGGGAGAGCTACGGGCCGCACAGGGAGCCTGCCAACTAGACGCACGCACAACAGACTGCGGCTGATATGCGCCGCCGGTCTTCATTTTTACCCTTTTTTTAGTGGTCTTTGTTCCCGGATCGTCTCTATCCGTCAGAAGTCGGATGGGGCGATGAGATCGGGCGTAGGGCTCGCTTATTCTGCACCGGTGCTAGTCCGCTGCCCTGTGTATCGCGACAACCACCGCGAATATTATCGCGAAGTAGACCGCGAAGACGCTGACAAACACGACTATGTTGCTTATGAGCCCGTATATCGGGGTGGGGTCCATCCAGCCGGGCGGAAACGACTGCGGGAAGAAGCTCACCAGGTAGTCCCCGAACGGCCTAACGTAAGCACTAAGCAGGTGGACGCTAGTGAACTCCAGAAGGCATGCCAGGAACGCGCCCATGGCCGCAACGAACTCATCGACGCGAAGGTCCATCAGCATCCCCCGTCACAACTAACCACCGCCGACGATAATAGCCTATTGGGCGCCCCCGTAGGGCCTGCGCAGCCGCCCCCCGGATACTGTAGAACATTTGCAGGCGGGCCCCGCTGCGGCATGCCTCGCCGTTGATGCTGCTGCTAGTCTCTGCATCTGCCTTTACCTTTACATTCACTTCTGCATCCACATCTGCTTCTGCATCTCCTGCATGTGGGCCAGTGTAAGTGCTACGACCTCCCCCATCTTTACCTCGCCCCCGTCCCCTCCCTCGCCCACGCCGGGGCAGAGCTCGTCGTACATGACGACGTATTCCTCGCCTCGTCCTCCTCCGTCCCCGCCCCCTGCTCCGCCGCTATCGCTGCCGCCTCCTGCCTTGACCCTCTTTGCCCCCTCTCCTATCGGCACCCCGAGCTCCTGGAACTCCGACACAGGCGCGGCCATGAACGGGTATACCCTGCACAGCTTGGGGCGTGACCCATAGATCCCGCACAGCTTGCCCTCGAGCAGCCCGCATACGAGCTCGCCATCCCTGACCGCCTTCCTCGTGGTCCTCCACTTGCGGTCGGCGGCCTCCCCGAGCGCCTCCATCTCGCTGTCGCTAAGCATCACGTCGAGCGAGCAGCACCTGGCGCACCTCCTGCACCTGAATGTCGTCGCCGCCGTGACGAATCGGTACTCGCGCATGCTCTTGCCGTAGTCCGGCGACCCAGAAAAGCGTATCTGGTACCCTGACCAGCAAATTTTTAAAAGGCGCTACATTACACAGAATACCGTCAGTGCGGCCATAGTCTAGCCTGGTCTAGGACGTCGGCCTTCCATGGGCCACGCCTAAAGCCCGAAGATAGCCCATGACCCGGGTTCAAATCCCGGCGGCCGCACCATGTTCTCATTCTAGCAGTCCTGTCTCAACAGGGGTCGGCAGTCATCGCCTGCCGCCCGGCCTGAGCGCCCCCATCCCAGAATACCTGGCGGAGCCGCCCAGCGCCTGCTCTATCCTCATCAGCTGGTTGTACTTCGCGACGCGCTCCCCTCTGGCGGGCGCCCCCGTCTTTATCTGCCCGTTCCCGAGCGCCACCACCAGGTCCGCGATGCAGCTGTCCTCGGTCTCGCCGGACCTGTGGCTGACCATCACAGTGTATCCGCTCTCGGCGGCGTACTTCGCGACATCGATGGACTCCGTGAGCGTGCCGATCTGGTTCACCTTCAGCAGCAGCGAGTTCGCGGCCTTCGCCTCGACGCCCCTCCTGAACCTCCCCATGTTCGTCACGAAGAGGTCGTCCCCGACGATCTGCACCCTGCCCCCGACGCTCTTGGTGATGGTGGCGAACGACGCATAGTCGTCCTCCTCGAACGGGTCCTCTATCGAGACGATCGGGTATCCTGACACGAGCGCCTCGTAGTACTCGAGCAGCCCGTCCGCCGTCAAGCTCCTCCCGTCCACTGTATACTTCCCGTCCCGGTAGAAGCTGGACGCGGCGCTGTCTATCGCAGTCCTGACGTCCCCCTCCCCGTACCCTGCCGCCTTGATCGCCGACGCTATGGCCCTGAGCGCGTCCTCCGCGCTGGTTATCGGCGGGGCGAAGCCGCCCTCGTCCCCGACGTTGATCGCAGCGGGGCCGTACTTCTCCTTCAGCAGCCCCTTCAGCGCCATGTAGACCTCGGAGCCCATCCTCATCGCCTCCCTGAACGTCTTGGCCCCGACCGGCGCTATCATGAACTCCTGTATCGCGAGCGCGTTCCCCGCGTGCTTGCCGCCGTTGATTATGTTCATGAACGGGACCGGCAGCACGCACGCCGAGGCATTCAGGTGCCTGAAGAGCGGCACGGATGCCGCGTCCGCCGCCGCCTTGGCCGTAGCCAGGGACGCGCCGAGCACGGCGTTGGCGCCGAGCCTTGCCTTGTTCTCTGTCCCGTCGAGCCTTATCATTGCGGAGTCGACCTCCTTCTGCATCCGTGCGTCCATCCCGGCTATCGCCCTGGCGATCTCCCCATCGACGTTGGCGCACGCCTTGAGGACACCCTTCCCGCCGAACCTCTTCCCGCCGTCCCTCAGCTCGACCGCCTCGTAGGTCCCGGTCGATGCTCCGGACGGGACCGACGCCCTCCCGAAGCCGCCGGCAGTGCGTACCTCGACCTCCACCGTGGGGTTCCCCCTCGAGTCGAGTATCTCCCTTGCTGAAACCGACTTTATGATGAAGCGATTCTCTGACATTTGGATCACCTTTAGCCTTCCATGGTGGCGTCCGCTCACTCCAGCGTGCGCCCCTCCAGCTCCTTGAGTGCCCTCTCCCTGATCGCTGAGGGCGCCTCAGCCGCGACCGGCCTCCCGTTCTCGACGACCTTCTTCATCATCGGCTCCATCCTCCTGCCGCACCCGCACGTCGGGGCGCCGGCCGCGAAGAGCGTCGCCCTCCAGCCGTGGCACTCAGGGCAGCGCCATGCCTGCTTCCTCCCGCTGTATTTGCCCCTCTTGCTCCGGGGCACGCCGTCGACCTCGACGAGGTCCATGGAGAAGTCTACCGTCGGGGCGTTCGAGACCGACGTGCCGACGCCGAACCCGTCGACCGGCCCGGCGACCAGCTTAGCGACGCTGCACTCGTCCAGCCCGCCCGAGACGTATATCTTGACCCCGCCAAAGCCCCTCGAGTCGAGCTCCCAGCGGACCTCCCTTATGATCTCCAGGAAGTCGCCCCTCCTGGATCCCGGCGTGTCGAGCCTTATGCCGCTGAGCCTCTTCCCGAGCGCCTCCGCGGCCATGACCGCCTCGAACTTCTCGTCGCAGAGGGTGTCAGCCAGCGCTATGCGCGGGACCCCCTTCGGGACGATCTCGTCGAACGCCTTCCACGCCTCCTTCTGGTCCCCCATCACCAGTATCATGGGGTGCGGCATCGTGCCGGAGGGCTCGAGCCCGAGCAGCTTTGCGCCGGCAACCCCCGAGACGCCGTCGAAGCCGCCTATGTAAGCCGCACGGTCGATCATGGGCGCCAGCGCGGGGTGCATCCTCCTTATGCCGAACGCAAACACGCTCCTGCCGCCCGCCGCCTTCTTGACGCGGGCCGCCGCCGTGGCCACCCCCGATGCCTGGCAGAGGAGCCCGACGGTCGCCGTCTCAACCTGCACGAAAGAGCAGTAGTTGCCGACTACCGCCATCTGCGGAAGCCTGAACCCCCTGTCGTCCTTGGCCGGGAAGACCGTCCCCTCCGGTATGGAGTAGACATCGACGGGCAGCCCCCTGTAGAGGCTGACGACCTCGTCCAGCCCGCAGAAGACTCCCCATCCCCATCCGCTGGGCAGCTTGCCTGCCGTGACCTCAGCGACGACCGGCTTGTCTGCCCCCTTCCGCTCCAGGATATCCTTGGTGCGGATATAGTAGATGTCGGATGTCATTCCGGATTTTATCTCTTCGTCAGTGGCTACATTGAACTGGCGCATATGAACCACAACATTAGATTGCCTTGCCTTACTTTACCTTGCCTTTCATTCCATTAACTTGCCTTGCATCCCATCGCGCTGCTTAAAGCCGCTCCGCCCCGCGTCTGCACAGGCGCATCCCGAGACCGTCCATGGCTGCTCACCGCCCTCCGCCCTCCTTTGCCTTGCCTCTTATCCTATCCTATCTCATCTTCCCTGATCTGCTCCGCCCATCGGATGCTGCCATGTCCTGTTTTCTTAATCTTGGGCACTCATAAATAACCTTGTTCGCGTGCACGGGTCAGCCGCCGCCACTGCCCCGCCCACCTTCCCCCTCGCTCTTACCATTTTCTTCGCCCTCTTCCTCTTCCTCGCCCCCCTCCTCGCGTTCCCCGTAGGACTCGATGAGCAGCTGCTTGGAGCCCTTCCCCCTGCTGAGCGCCGACCACTCCTCCTTCGAGACCGTGCCGCCCACCTGCTCCTTTATCGACTTGACCGTCTCCGGCCCTATCTGCGGCAGCTTTCCAAGGTCCGACGGGGCCGCCCTGCGGAGGTCCTCGATGCTCCTGTATCCGGCGGTGTGGAGCGCCCTCGCCCTCACGCGCCCCACCCCCCTCAGGCTTATCAGCGGGAGCAGCTCCTCCTTGACGCCGCTCTCTATCCTTATGAGGAGGCTGCGCAGTGGCGCCGCGGACTCGTGGTAGCCCATCAGCCTCGCCAGCTCGTGGGCGGCATGCACCAGCCACTTGGCGGACTCGACGTAAGCGTGTATGTCGCCCGAACCGATGTCGAACCTCTCGACGATCTGGTCCTCGGTCGACTCCTCTACCCAGTCCTTGAGCATCAGCGCCGTCTTGACCTCCGCGAGTACCATCTCGTAGTCGAAGGATCCCCCCTCCGGCAGGTCGTAGAGCAGCAGGTCCGAGTTGCCCTGCAGGTATGCCATCACCTGCTCCGCCTCCTTCCCCCTCACGTACAGCTTCGGCATGTCCGGGGTGTGGCAGACGAGCGTGAGGTAGCTGATCGACGGCAGCCCCGAGCGCCTGATCCTGAGCCCGTCCAGCATCACCTTGGCGGACGCCGGGTCTATGTACAGCTCCGAGACCCTCGCGCCGAGCGGCGTCGGCACCAGCCCCTTCCCCTCCTCCCTGATCATCCCCGACGACTTGAGCGACGAGACCGCCTCGAGCACCGACGAGCGGTAGGAGTTCATGCCGTACTGGTATGCGCAGAATGACCCGTCCAGGAACTCGAAGATCCCGTCCAGCGAGTGCGCCAGCCCCATCGCGACCGATGCCAGTATGTGCGACCTGAGCGACGACGCCACGCCGAGCTTGGACCAGACCTTCTCCGGCGACGCAAGGACATACTGCTCCATCAGGAACTCGCGCTCCTCCTCGGTCCTGGAGAAGAGTATCGCCTCGCCGACGGTGTCGTACCTGGGCCTGCCCGCGCGCCCCGCCATCTGCTTCTCCTCGAGTATGGGGATGTTGGTCCGCCCCAGCCCCGCCTCGTAGCGCTTGTAGTCGTATATCAGGACGCGCCGCGAGGGCAGGTTGACCCCCGCCGCGAGGGTCGGGGTCGACGAGATCACCTTGATGAGCTGAGCCCGGAACGCGTCCTCTACTGCCTTCCTCTGCTGGTACGTGAGCCCCGCGTGGTGGAACGCCACCCCATACGAGACCGAGCGGGCGAGCTTCTCCGAGAGGCGGGTCCGCTCCCCCATCCCGAGCAGTTTCGAGGAGAGTTCCATCAGCCTCCGCTCCTCGCCTGCCTTCAGGAGCTGCCTCACCGGCTCCTCCAGCCTCTTGGCTATGGACGTCGCCGAGACCCGGCTGCCCGTGAAGACGAGCATCTGCCCCCCTCCCTTTATCGTGTCGGCGGCGATGTCCGCCACCGGGTCCTTCTCGGCTCCCCTGACCTGCCTCGGTGGCACCTGCCGCACCTCGCCGTCCTTGAACATGATCGAGCCCTTGCAGAAGACGCCCTCCTTGAGCGAGACCGGGCGCCAGCTGCTCGTCACGAGCCCTGCCTTCAGCCACGCCGCGATCTCGTCCGCGTTCCTTATGGTGGCGCTCAGCGCCAGGACCTGCGCGCGCGGGTTGATCACCCTCAGCCGGGTGAGGAGCGACTCCAGCGTGGGCCCCCGGGAGCCGTCCCCGAGGAGGTGGACCTCGTCCGCCACGACAAGCGTGATCGCCTCCACCCACGGCGGCCTGTGCCTGAAGAGCGAGTCCGCCTTCTCGTTCGTGGCGATTATGAGGTCGTACCTGCCCAGCGAGGGGTCGTTGGAGTCGTAGTCGCCGCTGCTGAGGACGACCTTGATGCCCAGCCTGCCGAGCCGGGAGAACTCGTCGCGCTTCTCCGATGCGAGCGCCCTGAGCGGCACGAGGTACAGCACCTTGCCCCTCTGCCCCTGGCCCATTATGTGCCTTATCGCGCACAGCTCCGCGACGAGGGTCTTGCCCGAGGCGGTCGGTATCGCGAGGACGAGGCTCTTCCCCTCGAGGACGCCGGCGCTGACGGCGTCGGCCTGGGGCGGGTACAGCTCGGAGATCCCATCTTCAGCGTAGAGCGCCTTGGCCCTGCCGTCAATCGGGAGCTCCTCCACCCTCAACCACCGCGCCCCCTAGAGAATCAGACCTTCTTCAGCTCGCCGACCTTCGGCTCGTAGAGGACGCCCTGCTGTATCCAGTCGTTCACGAGCTTCTCGGCGTACTTCTCGCTCATGCCCTCCGCCGCCGCCCTCTTCAGGAACTGCTCCTTCTTGACCGGCCTCCCCTCGTTCTCGCGCTCCATCTTCATGTAAATCTCGAAGATCTGCTGCATCTTGTCGCCCTGGGACTTCGAGTGCCCGACCACCACCATGTCGATGTCCGCCCTCCCGGTCTGCGAGTCTATCCCGACCTGCGAGAGGTATGACTTGAGCAGCTTGGTGGCGGCATTCACGTCCTCCTCGGTGACCTCCTTCTTGAGCGCAAGCTTCGCCCTCGCCTCGGAGAGCCTGATGGCTGCCTCGAGCTGCCTCATCGTGATGGGGACCGGCGAGTCCGCGCCCTGCCCCTGCGCCCGCGTGTCGAGGAAGTACTTCTCGATCGCCTTCGTCGCGGCATCGCTGAGCGCCGGGGCGCCGTGCTTCCTGATGTAGTAGATGTACTTCTTCAGGAGCTCCGGCTCGATGAGGGAGGTCTTCGAGGTGCGTATCCCCTGGTGCAGCTTGAGGATGTGCTCGGTCATGTTCCTGTCCCTCGTCTCGTCCGGCCTGTCCATGAGCGTGAAGATGAGGTCGAACCTCGAGAGGATGGTTACTGGCAGGTCATTGATGTTCTCGGCTATCGACCTCTGGGGGACGTACCTGCCGAAGCTCGGGTTCGCAGCAGCGAGGATGCTGCTCCGGGCGTTGAGCTGGACGACGATGCCTGCCTTGGCTATGCTGATGGTGTTGTGCAGTATCAGGCCGCTGCTGACGAAGTTATGCGTCGGCTCCACGGTCACGTCGTAAACATGATCTGCCTTGTAATCTCCCTCGTTCGGCATTATTTCCGCTCTTATTATGGTGACTTCATCATAGCTGTTTGCAGCGCCTCTCACATGCGCCTCAGTAGGCACGACGGTGGCGAATGAGCCCTCTATCAGGGACTCCGCCTCTACAGTCGTAACCCTCCCGCCCCGGATCACATAGACAGGGTGCTCAGGCGTGACCGTTAATTGATGGCCGTCCGAGTATGTTATCCTGATGAAATGGTCGGGCGCGCGGTGCCTGCTGATGCGGTCCGCATCGACTGCAAAGACCCTCCTGAAGTCTGTGGTGTTCAGCGCGATGTGCAAGCCTCTCGCGTCTAGGATCTCGCAGTTTATCCCCTGCACATTCCTCTCGGGATATTCTGCCATAAGCCGGTCTACGAAGTCCCCTATCCTGCTCTTCTTACCGTCTGCAAACATGATCTCGAACGATGGGTGATAGCTCTGCTGCTCCATTGCCTCATGTATTGCCGACCTGTCCTCCGGTCGCATCTTGTCGATCTCATCGATGCAGTTATGGGAGAACACTCCATCCGAGAAGTAATTGTGGGGCTCCTCGGGCATCATCAGATCGTAGACGTAACCTTCATGATCAACTTCTTTAATTCTCACGACCTCGTCAAGGAAATAATCCCTTCTCATGATCTGCTGGAGCGCAATCATATGCGCCTTAGAGGTCGGAGGTAATCTCGAAACCACTTTGAGAACTTGCGCTACTGATGGCTGCCTCTTCTCATGCATGTAATCATAGACGATCGACCAGACGCCGCGCCGTATGAGGTCTGATCTATCCGCGTCCCCGTAGACCTCTCTGAACAAAGCCGCTACCGGCCTCTTGGGGAGCTTCTCAGAGATGCCGCTTATATTCCGAGACCTTAAAGATGGGACCTTCTCTCGCATCTTGACGGAGTATGGTGACAATGCGTCCCTGAGTATGCTGACGTCTCTCCTGCTGCTTACCACGACTATGCCGACGCCTCCATGCACCCCTCTGTAAGCGCCTAGGCAGTCGAGCCGCCTTAATGCTAAAGTCAAATTAAGGTTGGCGTCGGCGTTTCGACTCGCTGTATAAATCACATTCCATGTTTCATAAGATGCCCTTCCCTTGGTGGTCTTCTTTCTAGAGATGCACCCGTCCGAATCGGTTACTCCTGCCAAAAACGCCTTGAGCAACGGGTCAGGGAGCGATAGCAATCGGGAGAGGTTCTCCCCTGCGATATACTCATAGACATATCCAAGAACCCTCCGGCTGGCGCTCCAATCAATGCGTCTGCTTGTTGACATCTTCCCTCTTATCTTGAACGCCGTCTCTCTGACGCGCCTAAAGTTGATCATATCAAAACATGAACGCCAACACTTCTCGAACTCGTCAATGAAAGCGGCATTCTTTGGAGACTGCGTTATGACAATCGATGCGCGCCTCTTTGAGATCTTAACGCTGCCATCGCCAAAGATGAAACCGCAAATATATGCCAGTTCAGGCGTGATCTTGGGCGTGTTTATGGGGGACGCGCTGTAGGTGTGGATCGTCTTCTTCCAATCCCCTTCTACACCCATCCCTCTTGTGATGATCTTTAGCTCGCCTAAAGTCGGCTGCAGCCCGTAGCGCCTGTACTTGGTTATTCTCTCGACGTGAAGCGCTTCAGCAGCAAGCTTCAGACTGCCATATCTTTCTTCCAGTAACCCCATGATGCTCTTCTTCTCTTGGGATGTCAATGATACCGTGCATCCGTCAGGCAGAATGTCCCAAAGAAGCACCTCGTCATAATCGGGGGGCGGGAATTTCAATGGAGATGCGATCATCTCGCCTATTCTAAACTCCGATGCGGCCTTCCATTCTAGCATATTACCATCGATCAGAAGGTGATCCGGAGTTACCTTGACGCTGAATCCAGACTTGAGCTTAATGATCAGCAAGCGTCCTGAATACTGCCTCCGCTTAATCCGGGATACCTCGTGTCTGTTTACCTCACAACTGCTCCGGTCAAAGGAATATGTACTTGAGCGTAGCGTCGCAACCTCGCACCTCTCGTCGCCGGAGATTACTGTTGTAAACGGCAGACGCGTGGCTATCTCGCCAACCCTCTCCACCTTGCCCCCAACTATGACTCTACTGTCCGGGTGGAGGCACGCCACTCCTTTGTCGGCTATGACGAGCGCACCGGCCTCGAGGAAGAACTCGCCGGTGTTCTTGTCCCTGACCACGGTCGCCGTGAGGCCTGCCGCAGTCGATCCCTTGCCCGAGGTGTAGACGCCTCTCGGCGCGATCTTGGATACGTACTGCAGGAGCTGCGACTTGGCTGTGTTGTGCGAGACTATCCCATTCGCAATGAACCTGTGGCCGTCCGGCACCTCTATGTCGAAGACGTCCGCCCGCCCGCCGGTTATTATCTTGACTATCCTCTCGCTCCTCTGTCTCCGGAAGCGCTTGAACGACTGCGCATCCTTGGCGAGCCCTTCGAGCCTGCGCGCCTTTTCCTTGGACGCGAAGCCGACCCTCCTGCTGAATTCGATTATGTCGCGCCCGCGCCTTATCGTCAGGGCATTCCCAACGATGCGCGAATGTATCCCGAAGCGGAGGAGGAGGAGCTGCACATCCCTCAGCAGCTCGATCTCCTCCGCCTTCAACGCCACCGCCCTCCTGCCGCGACCGTTGTTGAAGGCGCACCCGTCTGCAGTATAAAGCCACTTCAGGAATGATGCGACGACCTCGTTGCCTGACTGGAATATCAGGTCCGGCACCCGCTTCCCCCTCAGGAAGGCGAGGTTCGCTGCGATGTCGACATCGCTGAGGTAAACGCAATGGAGGCAGCCTTTCCTTCCCTTCTTGACTGTTTTCGTGACCGGCGGGTCGAGGCCGAAAAGCCCCCTCACCATTGAAAGAAGCCCTTCCAGGATGTCGACCTCGGGATCTGCAACCACGAAGCCGAGCCGGCAGCCGTCCTCGCAGACCCATCCACCGCCTAGCATGTAGCCGCAGAACGCGGCAAGCCGAGGGTCCATCTTTTCCGGAAGCTTCCTGCGGAACCCGGGCCCCATGTTAGACCTCTCGATGGGCGCGAATCCCGTGCCTACGTATGCCTTCCTCGTGCATTGGAAGCCTGTTACCACCGCGAGCCTGTCGCCCACCTTGAGCTCGTCCAGCCTCCGCCACTCCCTCCTCTCGAATCCGTCCCTCTTGAAGACCGCCAGCAGCGGGTGGTTGTATGTCCCCTTGATGCTCTTTCCAGACTCGGTGACGACCTCCATAACCGGTCGGTCCCTGTATATGTGGAACGCTGTGGCGACAGCCCTCCTGCATCCCTGCCCCGTCTGGACCTGCACCCCGAGCGGCTGGAGGTGTGACGCGCCCATCTGGCCGATCTTGGCGATCCTGCCGTCCCCCAGCACGACCCGCTCGTCGTAGACGAGGCAGCCAGGGTCTCCCACCAGCAGAAGATTGATGTCGCCCCTGATCTTGATGTCCGAGAAGTTCTTGCTGACCCCCCCGACGAGCTGGTACGCGACCGCCTCCTTTATCTCGTCGTACCCGTAGATGGACGGGGCTATGGACCCTATGAGCTTGGTGTAGAGCTGGGGGTCCTTCGCAAGCGCCCTTATCTTCCTCTCGTCGTCCGGCGTTATGTTCAGCTCCTCCGCGCCCCTCTCCGAGACCTCCAGGTAGTTCGCGTCGACCCCTGACGAGAACGTGGCGAGGCGGAAACCCTTGGTGGTGAACTCCTGCTTAGCCTGCAGCACCCCGACCATCGAGATCCGGTCGCCTGGCCTCGAGAGGTCCACGATGTCCCCCTGCAGCATCCCCTCCACGCTCCTGGGGAGCTGCCCCGGAGGGAGCTCCTCCGGCTTCTCCTGGAGGGATATCAGCTGCCAGTCGACGAACGATGACTCCTCCGTGATGAGCCTGAAGAAGCCCTTCCTGGCGCAGTCCTGGTTCGCGCACTGCGGAGGGGGCATGAGTATGCTCCCCGCCTGGTCGATGAGCATCTTCTCGCCGCAGCGGGGGCACTGGAACATCGCGCTCTTGAGCAGCTGCTTGACCGCCGACGCCCGGGTTATGATCCCCTCGACCATTATCAGCTTGCCCATGTGGTGGGACTTGAGCGTCCTGAGCGGCGTGACCTCGTCGAGCTTCCTGAACCTCGCCCTGAAGGACTTCACCTTGCCCGCGTACTGCATGTTCTCGACGCGCATGGCATCCCCGATCGCGCTGTTGAGCTTCGGTACGATCTCTATCGGCTTCTCCTTCAGGTCGTGCGCGAGGTCGGGGTCGTAGGATATGAGGTCGTCGAAGTCGATGACCAGCGAGATCTTGCCCTGCGTCGCCAGCGTCCCTATCGCGTCCCTGTACTTGAACGCCCCCGCCCTGTCCTGGAACGACTTGAGGAAGTTCACGAAGCGCTCGCGGTAATCGACGACCTCCACTGTGACTTCTGCCATGGGCTCACCTCTCTCTGGTCTTCGGCTCGTCCACGAGGATCCTCTGCCTCCAGCCCTCTATCTCGGACCTCAGGGCCGTGTACAGCGCCCTCTCCTCCTGCGAGAGGAGGTCTATAAGGGACTTCGTGGGGTTGCGCTCCATCGACAGCCGCAGTATCTTCTGCAGCCGGCAGTTGATCATGTCCTGCGCCTTCATCTGGGACTGCCGCTGCTCGCTCAGCAGGGTGTGGGTCGGGCTCTGCTTGATGCCTTCGTCGAGGCTCCTGAGCAGGGCCCGCACCTTGGGGTAGAAGTGGGGCGGGAGCTGGGATAGGACCTCGTTGCGCTCCTCCTTCCATGACAGCTTGTAGAGGTCCCCCGACCTGATGATCTTTGCGTCCTCGTCCTTCAGCTTGGCGACGCCGTTCTCCGCGAGGACATCGGCGACCCACAGGGGGACCTTCGCCTCGCGCCCCTCCTCATACGGGCCGAACTGGCTGCCGCCCGCCATCGACGCCGGGATGGGCTTCAGGAAGACCACCTGTACCGCGTCCTCCTCGAAGAGGAACTGCGCATGGCCTATACCCTCTGATGCCCTCCTAGACACGACGACGACCCCCAGTGAACCCAAGCAACCTTACTCTTGTCCCTTCCTCTTTATAGCCCTTAGCGATCTGTATGCGGGGAGGGCTATGGCTATCCCTATGAGGACCTGCCCGACGTTGAACGGCACCTCAGCCGCGGCGGCGTATCCGAGTATCAGCTGCTCGTACAGGAAGTAGCCGGTGACCATCACCGCCCCCGAGATTATGGTACAGATGACCGTCCACCCGACCTCCGGGCCCCTCAGCGCCGCAAGCACCAGTATGAGCGCCCCCGTCGCGATGCCTGCAGCCGCCCACACATACGCGCTGATTGATAGGAGGAGCGTCACCTGGCCGACCAGCGGCAGCCCGACCGTCAGCTCGGACTCGCCGACGTAGAACGCCGATCCGACCGCGTAGACCGCGGCAGCTATGCCCACCGCTATCGCCGCTGAGAGTGCCCGCCACGACCTCCGGGAGAGCGACGGCTGCCTCGACGACAGGAGGCCCAGCAGCCCCCCCTCCGCCCCCTTTACGATCAGGGTCGCGGGCGCGAAGATGTAGTAGCCCAGCACGATGTCTGCGATCATCGAACCGACGCCTCCCGCGAAGGCGCCTGCCCTTGCACCCGCGAGGAGTGCGACCGCGTAGACCGCGGACTCGCCCACATTGAAGTAGCCGCGGGTAGCCGGGACGAATATCGTGAATATGAGCGTCGCCACCGTCACAAGGCCCGTATAGAATGCGAAGAGCGGTATGGCGCGCGCGGGTATCAAGTATCTTCCCCAACTTAGGTACGCGCGCAGGCAAAAAAAACTGCCTATCGGGGCACGCACCCCAACTTAATTAAATATCCCGGCGTTAAGAATGAAAGGGGAAGGTGCAAGCTTTTTGCCAGAAGTTAGGGACGTCATGTGGACCGAGAAGTACAGGCCGAGGACGCTCGGCGATATCGTCAACCAGGCGGACATAGTCGAGCGGCTCAAGCGGTTCGTGAAGGAGAGGTCGATGCCCCACTGCCTCTTCGCCGGGACGCCGGGCACGGGCAAGACGACCGCCGCCACGTGCCTCGCCCACGACCTGTACGGCCCCGACGTCAGGAAGAACTACCTAGAGCTGAACGCAAGTGACGAGAGGGGCATAGACGTGGTCAGGACGACCGTGAAGGACTTCGCCCGCACGGTCAGCATGGCCGAGGTCCCGTTCAAGATACTCGTCCTCGACGAGGCTGACAGCATGACGCCGGAGGCGCAGCAGGCGCTCAGGCGTACCATGGAGATGTACACGAACACGTGCAGGTTCATACTCGCCTGCAACTACTTCACAAAGATCATAGAGCCGATCCAGTCCAGGTGCGCCTTCTTCAGGTTCGTCCCGCTCAGGGCCGATGACGTGAAGGGCCGGATCAAGCTCATCTGCGAGGAGGAGCGTGTCGAGATAACCCCCAAGGGCATGGACGCCCTGGTCTACATCGGCGGCGGCGACCTGAGGCGGACCATCAACACCCTGCAGGCAGCGTCGGCCTCCAGCACCACCGTGGACGAGGCAGTCGTCTACAGGATCTCCGGCAGGGTAAGCCCCAGGGAGCTGAAGGAGGTGCTCGGCGAGGCGCTCGCGGGCAACTTCAACGGCGCCAGGGAGAGGACGATAAGGCTCATGGTGGACTATGGGCTCTCCGGGCTCGACGTCGTCAAGCAGGTGCACCGGGAGGTCCTCGGGATGCAGGTGAGCGAGAAGGCGAAGCTCCAGCTCCTCGACGTGATCGGGGAGGCGGAGTACCGGCTCCTGGAGGGGGGCAGCGACGAGATCCAGCTCAACGCCCTGATCGCCAAGATCGCGCTCCTCGCCGGCAGGGCGTGATGGCGGCGCCGGGAATGGGCGCATGCTAGGAAGCATGATTGCGATGTCAGCGACCACAAGCGCGGCCGGGGCCAAGGCAGGGGGGCGGGCGCCCTGGACCGAGGAGTTCATGCCCGCGCGCCTTGAGGATATGGCGGGCAACCACGCTGCGGCAGAGCAGCTCCTCAGCTGGATAAAGGGCAGGCTGGCCGGCCTGACGCCCAAGAAGGCGGCGATGCTCCACGGCCCGCCGGGCACCGGGAAGACCCTCTCCGTCTCGATAATAGCGAGGATGCTCGATGCCGAGCTGATAGAGATGAACGCAAGCGACTTCAGGACCGAGGAGCTCGTAGGGAAGGTCGCCGGCGGCGCCGCTGCACAGGCCTCGCTCTTCGGCAGGAGGACGAAGATAATCTTCCTCGACGAGCTGGACGGCCTCTCGGGGAGGGAGGACCGGGGGGGCGTGGGCGCCATAGCCGAGGTCATAAGGGGCGCAAGGTACCCCGTCGTCGTAGCCATGAACGACCCGTGGGACCCGAAGTTCAGGTCGCTGAGGGACCTCTGCGAGATGATAAGGTTCAGCCGGATCAGGACGCCCAGCGTAGCCGCAATGCTGAAGAAGGTGGCGAGGGCGAAGGGCCTGCTCTTCACGGAGGGGGCGATCAGCATGGTCGCCGAGAGGGCCGGGGGCGACCTCAGGGCCGCGATAAATGACTTCCAGATGGTGGCCGGCGGGAGGAGGAGCCTCGCAGAGGAGGATGTCGGGATGCTCTACGAGAGGACGCAGGAGAAGGGGGTATTCGATGTCATGAAGGACATATTCTCCGCGGAGACCGTCCTCGACGCCAAGCTCGCCATGGACGGGTCGGCAGTCGACGTGGAGATGCTCTTCCAGTGGATAAACGAGAACATCGCCGTGCAGTATCCGTCGCCGTCCGAGAGGGCCGAGGCCTATGACTGGCTCTCCAAGGGGGACTTCTTCATGAGCAACGCCCGCAGGAAGCAGATGTGGGGGCTCATGGGCTACGGCATAGAGCTGGCGGCTGGCGGGGCGGCCCTTGCGAGGAGCGGCGATTACAGGTTCGCGAGGTACAGCTTCCCCAGGCGCATAGGGGCGATGGGCAGGACGAAGGACGAGAGGGGGGCCAGGAAGGAGCTGCTCCTCTCGATAGGCCGGGGCGCTCACGTCTCGATGAAGAAGGCGATGCTCGAGTACCTGCCTTACATCGAGATCATAACGCAGGCAGGCGGCTTCAAGGAAAGGGGCGCAGCCGCGCCCACGCCTCCGGAGGCCACTGCCACTGCCGCCGGGAAGCCCGATGAGGGCAAGCCATCCGCCCCGAAGGGCAAGGCATCAGCATCCAAGGGCGAGGTGAAGAAGGGGGGCGCTAGGAGGGGCAGGCGCCCGAAGGCGCAAGCCGCGGCGCCGGCAGAGGGCAAATCCGACATACTCAGCTGGCTTGACGATAGTAAGGCTCCCTGAGCCTGGTGGCACCCTCGAAGAGGCGCCTGATTTCCCCGTCAGAGCAGCCGGCGCGCATCGGCCCAAGGACGTCTACGAGGTTGTCCGACCTCATCAGGCACGGCTTCAGCTTCCCGTCGCTCGTGACCCTGAGGCGGGTGCAGTTCGCGCAGAAGTGGGTGCTGTTGGCGGGCCTGACGACCTCGACCGCGAGGCTGCCCATGATGTACCTCTTCCTGTTGTTCATGTCGCTCCGTGCCTCGACTCGGTCGGCCATGGTATCGAGCCTGCCCTCCACTGCCGTCAGGTCGAAGTAGTGCCTCCTGAAGAATTCAGGATCGAGGTTCAAGTCCTCGAGCTCTATGAGCTGGAGCGACCCGCCTATCTCCTTGGCATACCCGACCAGTTCGTCCACCTCGTCATCGTTGATGCCCTTCATTATCACGACGTTGATCTTTATGTCGATCCCGAGGTCCTTGGCGACCTTTATCCCCGCGAAGACCTCGGCCAGGGCGCCCTTGGTCAGGGATGCGTAGACGCAGGGCCTTATGCTAGGCATCGACACGTTCAGCCTCCTCAGCCCCGCATCCCACAGCTCCCGCGCCCTCTCCTCCAGGAGCGTCCCGTTCGTTGTTATTGCCACGTCCTCCATGCCCATCGCGATCGTGCCGCTGATTATCTCTGGCAGGTCGCGCCTCAGCAGCGGCTCGCCGCCCGTATACTTGACCCTCCCCACGCCCAAGGACTTCGCCACCCTGATGATGCGGAGCACCTCGTCTCTGGTCATCTCGGACGAGATTCCCCCCTCCCCTTCGTGGTGGCAGTAGATGCAATTCAGGTTGCACCTCTGCGTGAGGCTCACCCTGAGGCCGCGGACGGTCCGGCCGAATTGGTCGATCATCTGACGGCGCCCCCGCGCGGGAGCTGCCCCGCCATGAACCGTGCAACCTCGACCGGATCGAGCCTCAGGGCAGCCGCGCCGGGCACCGACAGCAGGCCCGCGGATGCTACCGCCACGACCTCCCTCAGCCTGCTCGCGAGGGCGAGGTCCCCCTCGCCGCGGGCTATGAATATCTTCCTCAGTTCAGAATCCTTGAACCCCTCGCATATCACGACGTCCGGCTCGAGGTGCGCCATCGCGCATATCGCCCCCTCGAGCCCCTCCCCCGGCAGGTAAACCGATGCCATGCCGCCCGCATCCACGAGGGCCGATGCCATCGCGCCGGATTCCCTGAAGAGGTGCGTGTCCTTCCCGCCGTCCGGAGGGGACGAATGGGCCGTGTGCTTCACGACGCACGCCCTGATGCCGAGCTTGGCGAGCTCCGCTACGACGCCTGTTATCAGGCGTGTCTTGCCGTAGTCGCTGCCTGGCGCCACTATGGCGAAGACGGGGGCTTTCGGTGGCATTAACTCACACTAGCAACAAAATGCGAACATGACTTAAATCTTTGCCCCATGCCCGCATCCCCGCCCCAGCCATGCCTGACGGCGATTCCTCAACAACATATATTAGAAAAACAATCTAAGGTGAAAGTGGGCACCCTCATGACAAAGGAGAGCTTTAGCGTCCTCATAATTGACGACGACAAGGACGTCGCGGATGCGCTGGGTCTCATTCTAGAGAGGCAGGGCTACCGGACAAAGATCGTCCAGAATGGGCAGGATGCCATAGCCGCCTCCAAGAAGAGCAACTACAACGTCGCCCTCATCGACATAGTGCTTCCAGACATAAGCGGGATAGACCTCTTAAAGAGGCTGAACGAGGGCGTTCCAAGGATACGTAAGATAATAGTGACAGGCCATGCCACGCTAGACAACGCCGTGAAGGCGGTGAACCTGGGCGCAGACGCGTACCTGATGAAGCCGGTCAGCCCCGACGTGCTTTTAAGGACCATAAAGCAGCAGCTGAAGAAGCAGGATCAGGAGATACTGGTTCTGCAGAAGAAGGTAAAGATGTACATCGACAACGTGATCGACGAGCGGATCAAAAGGATAAAGTCCGGCATACTGGACTGAGCCATGCCGCCCGGCGCGCACGGGCTACCTCAGCCGCGGGCCATCTTGAGGAGGTGCTGGCACTCCGGGAGTATTATCCTCTCCATGGCGAGCCGCACCGCATCCGGCGAACCGGGGAGGGCAAAGACGAGCGCCCTGCCGCATATCCCTGCGGTGGCCCGCGAGGCTATTGCGGACGTGCCGATCGCATCGTAGGACAGGCGCCGGAAGAGCTCCCCGAAGCCGGGCAGCTCCTTGTCCAAGAGGGGGGCGACCGCCTCGACGCTCTGGTCGCGCCCGCTGATCCCCGTCCCCCCGCTTATGAGTACCACGTCCGCTGCGCCCGTCGATGCTGCCGCCTTGACCGAGTCGCGTATCCTCTCCAGCCTGTTCGGCAGGTAGACCCTGTCGGCGACCTCGAAGCCCGCCGCGGAGACGAGCTTGATAGCGGTGTCGCCGCTCTCGTCGTTGAACTGCTCGCACTGCGCGATCCTCCTGGATATCGTGTCGCTGGTGACGATCACTATGAACCTGAGCCCTGACGGGAGCCCTTCGTGGTGGCTTGCGCTCATATCCGTTGCCCCCCTCCCGCCTTACTGCGGCTCCCCCTTCCGCTTCGCCAGCACCCTGATGTCCCTGATCGCGGTCGCGGGATACTGCCCCCTGTCGTCCTTCTCGTACTTCTTGGTCATGTCCCAGACCGTGAGGAGCGCCGCCGACACGCCGGAGAGCGCCTCCATCTCGACCCCTGTCTTGGCGAAGGCCTTCACGTGGACCGTGGCGGAGACCGAGGAGTCCGCGATCTGGATGTCCACGGCGACCTGCTCGATCGGTATGGGGTGGCAGAGCGGCAGAAAGTCCGGCGTCCGCTTCACCGCCTGTATCGCCGCGACCCTGGCAACAGCCATGACGTCCCCCTTCTCCAGCGACCCTGCCCTTATCCGGGCCACGGTCGACTCCTTGAGTGCTATCGTGCCTGCGGCGTCAGCCTCCCTGAGGACCGGCGCCTTGCCGCTGACGTCAACCATCTTCACGCTCATGTCTTCTGAACCCTCTTTGCGAACGACTCGAAGAGCGACTGGATCGCCCATGCCCTCGGGTCCTCCTTCTTGAACCTGAATATCCTGATCCTGCCGAACCGCTTCTCCTCGATCAGGCCAAGGTCGCAGAGCTTGCGCAGGTGCGCTGCCGCCGTGGTATGGTTGAGGCTGGCTCGCCTGGTGATCTCGGATATGTTCATCTCGCCCTTCTCGGCGAGCGTCTTAAGTACCTTTACCCTCCCCCTAGACGAGAATATGTCCTCCACAGACATTCCAATCAATCCCCCTTCGACAGTCCCTTCTCGACTGCCTCCGTCGACAGGTTCAGCAGCCCTATCAGCGTCGTCTTGCCCCTGTAGCCTGCCCCAGATATCTTTGTGTACAGTATCCCAAGGTTCCTGAGGTTCTGGAGGTACTCCCAGAACTGCGTGTGCCTCCGGGGCTCGATGCCTTGGCTCTCGCAGAGCACGCGGTAGGTCGACTCCACGTCCCCCATCGTTACGTACGCCGCCCTGCTCCTCTTCAGGACCTTGGCGACCGAGAGCAGGAAGAGCCGCTCGTGCAGCGGCAGGTCCAGGACTATATGCATCGGGAACTGGGAGACGTCCAGCTGCGCCTTCCTGACGTGCTCCGGCATCACCTTCATGGCGCCCTCCTCGTCGGCGTACTTCCCCGCCCTCCAGAGGAGCTCCAGCGCATACCTCGCGTCACCGCGCGGCGACGAGATGTCCGCTATCATGGATAGGACCTCCTCGCCGACCGCCCCATCCTTCATGGCGTCATATGCGCGGAGGCGTATGATGTCGTAGAGCTGCTCGACGCCGTATTTGTCGAACCTCACGACGTTGTGGAGCAGGGTGCTCTGGACGCTCCGGTCGAGGCCGGAGACGAACTCGAGGTTCCGCGTGATGAGCATAAGGTTCAGCCTCTGGGGTCGGTTCAGGTACTCGTCCGCGACCCTCGACAGGTAGTAGAGGGGCGCATCCTTCTCCCCTGCGACGGATATCAGGAAGTCTATCTCATCGAGCGCCAGCAGGAGGTAGATGTTCTCCGCCTCGAGTATCCTCCAGAGCGTCTGGAACAGCTCCTGCGCCGAGAATCCCCTGTCGGGTATGCTGGGGAGTATCTGCTGCGCCACCTTCTTCACGACCAGGAAGAGCGTGCGGTCCTTGTAGCAGTTGACGTGGACGTACCTGAGGTTTATCCCCCTCTCCTTCGCCAGCGCCTCCATCGTGGAGCCGAAGCGCTTGGCGACCGCGGTCTTGCCGACGCCGACATCCCCCACCAGCGTCGCCTTCTGGGCCACCGCCCCCGGGGACTCCATGATGACCCTGAAGACCCTGCCCAGCGCCTTGAGCTGCGTGTCCCTGTGGACCAGGTTCGTGGGCACGTGGTCTGGGAAGAGCTTCCCCTCATCCTTGAAGAGCGTGGGCCTGCCGATCTCATTAGCGATGATGTCGTAAGCCAATGCCGTCGACCCGGTACAACATATCTGCCGACGGGGATTTAATGTTTTTGTACTTTAGAAGAAACATTTAGCGGAGATAAAACCGAAAGTATTAGTCGTCGCCCAGCCCCTTCCAGAGCTCATCGGCGCCGGGGGCCTCCAGCCTGCGCTCGGCCCCGTCCGCGAGTACCGCGACTCGCCCCCGCCTGCGCGTGGTCAGTCCGCCGATCTCTGCGAAGGGGATCCCCTTCTGCCTGAGCGCACCCTCGACTCTGCCGGCGAGGTCCGGCTTCACCGTGAAGAGGACCGACCCCGACCCTATGAGCCTGTAAGGGTCCAGGCCGAGCTCGCCGCAGACCGCGGACGTCTCCTCCAGGAGCGGCACGCTCCTCAGCTCCAGGCGTATCCCCGAGGACGATGCCTCCGCAAGCTCCCACGCCCCGCCCAGCAGGCCGCCCTCCGTGACGTCATGCATCGCCGTGACGCCATCGATGGCGGAGAGCGCCATGCAGTCGCCGACGGCGTTTATCTGCCTGATAAGCGCCTTGCAGCGGGCGACGAACCCCTCGCCGAACCGCCTCAATATGCGCCCGTCCGAGGCCAGTATGGCTGTACCTTCGATCCCCGCCGTCTTGGTCATGTAGAGCAGGTCCCCCGGAGAGCCGCCGCCAGTCGAGAAGAACCGCCCGTTCCCGACCGTGCCAATCATCGCCCCAACGACTATGGGGTTGGCTATCCCCTTCGTGACCTCCGTGTGCCCCCCGACGATCGAGACCCCGACCTCCTTGGCCGCGGCATCGATCTGGGAGCATATCGCGCTCAGGTCCGAGAGCGAGGAGCCCTCAGGCATCAGTATGCTCTGGATGAACCACCTCGGGACGGCCCCGCGCGTGGCTATGTCGTTGGCGTTGACGTATACCGCCAGCCAGCCTATCTCGTCCACGGAGCCCGTTATGGGGTCGGTCTTGAACGCCAGGACCTCCCCGCTCATCTTGATCAGGGCCGCGTCCTCGCCTATGCTCGGCCCGAGGATGACCGACGGGTCGCTGCAGCCCAGCCTGCCGAATACTGTCTCCTTGAGTAGCCTGCTGGGGATCTTTCCGACCTTCAACCTGGTCATCCTTGGCACCCCTTCTTGAAGAGTCTGTCCGGGGGTCTAATGGAGATTGCGGTCTGCCCTCCTATAACGTCTATGCGGACCACGATGGAAGGGCTTGCAAGGTCGATCGCATACCCGGCGCGCCTGAGAAGGTCGCCCACCGCACGCTCCACCTCCAGCGAGGAGCCTATCGCCCGCCCCCTCCTCGCGCACCTCACCGCCGCCGTCCCTGTCGCTGGGCGGGGAAGGCGCTCCCCGACGGTCTCCATGATGGCATTCATCTCCGACGGGACGATTGCGTCGACCGGTGAGACCGATCGTATGAAGCTCGTGGGGGCGCCTGCCATTATTCCCGCGGCGGCATCCGGCTCCAGCGCCGTGCTGATCAGCACGAGCCCCCCGAAAGGCGGGCGCCCCGCCTTGGCGCCCGGGTCTTGCGGCATGAGGACATCGAGCGCCTCGATCGCGCCTGCCTCCTCCTTGCCATATTCCAGTGTGAGCAGCACTGTTCCCATCTCAAAGCACCGCCCTCATTAAAGGGGCACGCCGCGTCCCGCATCCCCGGTCACAGCCAGCCGAGCCTCTTGAAGTAGGCTATCATGAAGCCGGCAGGTATGAGCGAGAGTATGCTCATTATTATGAACGTCGTGTACGGCCCCAAGAACAGCCACGGCTGTTCGTTGACGCTGCCTGGGAGTATGATGTTCATGCCGTAAAGGGTGCCGATCACCACTGCCGGAGCCGTCAGCGTCGATATGACCGTGAGTATCACGATAGCCCTGTTCATCCTGTGCTGGTAGAGCGTATAGTCTGTGTCCTTGTAGATCTCGATTATCTCCTTCGAGGTCTCCGAGAGCTCCCAGATCTTCTCTATCCGGTCGTGGACGTCGCTGAAGTATAGGTCGAGGTCGTCCCCCGTCTGCCGGCGCACGCCGTCTGAGATCTCGACTATCACCCTGCGTATGGGCGAGAGTATCCTGCGGACGTCCGCGATGCTCCTCCTAAGGCGCGTGATCTCGTACAGCGCCTCGCTGTTCTTCGAGAAGACGTTCTCCTCGAGGTCCTCAAGGCGGTCCATCAGGCTCTCCATCAGGGGGAAGAGCGAGTTCACTATCGTGCTGAATATCGTGTAAAAGAGTGAGCCGACGCCGTCCTGCGTGAACTTCCCCGTCTCCTTGAACTTGATCTCGCAAGACGTGAACAGGTCATTGAGCGCCCCGATGCTCCCGTCGTGCACGGAGACCAGGTAGTCCCTCCCGACGAAGAATGAGACCTGGGAGGGCGTGCACCCCGAGCCGCCGCAGAGGACCGGGAAGCGGAGTATGACGAAGAGGTAGTCGTCGTGCTCCTCGACCTTGGTGAGCTGTATCTTGGACATGCAGTCGTCGATGTTCAGGCTGTGGAACGGGAAGTGCCCCGCCAGAGCCATTACCTCCTCGCGCTTTGGCTTCTCGAGGTTTATCCACCTCACCCCTGAGCAGTTTATCTCGCGAGTTGGCATA
>MAGS01000086.1:65090-70166 GCA_001717005.1 Candidatus Methanomethylicus mesodigestus
CCCTTCGCGACCGACACGACGACTCTCTACCCCACCGGCAAGCGGCTCAGCGCTGCGGGCGTGATCTCGAGCGCAAGGTACAACGGCTTCACCGAGGAGGGGCTCGGGTGCCCCATCACCGTGGCCGACGAGCCCGACGGCGAAGCCGGCACCGCGGTCGAGCTTGAGGAGGTCGGGCCCGGGGACGCCCTGCGGCGGATAATGGTGGCGAGGCAGATCGCAGAGGCCGGGGCAATGGTCGTGATGAGCCACATCAAGGGGCACCTGCTCTCGGGCTTGGGCGGGGCGATAAAGAACCTCGGCATGGGGTGCACGACGAAGGGATGCAAGGCGTCCCAGCACGCCCAGCACGGGCTAGTCTTCGTAAGGGATGGCTGCACCATGTGCGGCAAATGCGCAGCAGCCTGCCAGTTCGGCGCCCTCGAGATTGGCGCGGACGGCCCTGTCAAGAGCGACGCCTGCGTCTACTGCCTCACTTGCATGTGGGAGTGCGAGACCAACTCGATAAGGTTCCTCCCGGACGGCAAGGAGCGCTTCCAGGAGGGGCTGGCGAAGGCCGCGGCTGGCGTCTCGAGGATGCTGGCGGGCAGGCCCGTCGTCTACCTGAACTTCCTCCTCGACGTGACACAGTTCTGCGACTGCGCCGCCCCCGCGGGGCAGCTGGTCTTCCAGAACGCAGGCATCCTGGCGTCCTGCGACCCGGTGGCGGCGGACAAGGCGTCGCTCGACATCCTCGACAGGACCGCCATGATCCCCGGATGGGACCAGGCGGCGCCGGACGTGCTCGGGAAGCTGAACGGGACCAGCAGCCTCATCCAGCTGAGGGCTGCCGAGCGTCTGCGGATCGGAAGCATGGGCTACGAGATCATCGAGGTCTGAGCGCACTCAAAAAGAGAATGTTGGTGAGGGCCCGGGGCGGGGATCGAACCCGCGAACTGAGGCTCTCTGCGCCATCGGCGCCACAGGCCTCCGGGATAGCCGCTACCCTTCGGGGGCTGCACGACGCAGCCTAACCCGGGCCACCTCAGGCCCTCGTCCAGCTTGGTAAAAGCCCAAGATACTTATTTAAATTTTGACTTGCAGTCCCTCTCGACCCTGACTTCGCTCGGGCTCACGCCTGCGAGAGGGGGCAGTATGTGGGAGAGCAGCTGCTCTGCGGTGCAGGGCCGTATGGTGCCCTTGGAGCTGATCTGGACCCAGCCCCCCTTCTCCCTGCGATACGTCTGGTACAGTCGCCCGCCTTTGCCGACGATCTTGATGACGCACTCGTCGTTCCTCATTAGGACCACGCTCTATCTGCTATGGTTCGGTAAAATAACATCTCGCCCTCTCATAAGCGTCTAATCTTCAGGGTTATCGCTTTAAGATCTGCCGCCGTCGCCTATCTTCCGCTCTGCTCTTCCTTTGAAAAAACTTAAAGCCCTCTTCTCAAAACGTAAAGCATGGACTTCATAATCACGACAACCCCCGCAATCTCCGCATACCGCATCGTGAAGGTCTGCGGAATCGTCTCGGGGCTGACCGCGAGGACAAGAGGCATGGGCGGCCAGTTCATCGGCGGGCTGCAGTCGATGGTAGGCGGAGAGGTGACCGCCTTCACGAGCGAGATCCTCAAGGCGAGGGACGAATCAATAAACCGGGCGGTCGAATCCGCAAAGGCGATGGGCGCCAATGCGATCGTCGGGCTCGACCTGGAGACCGCGAACCTCTACCAGTCGATAGTCCTGATAAGCGCGACCGGCACCGCCGTCGTCGTTACGCCCGATGTCCCTGCCCCGCCATAGCCGCCGACCAACCTTTTTTTGCCGGCGGCCCCCCTTCAGCCGGGGCCTTCACTGCCTTATGCATGCCACCGCATCCATGATGACCTTGACATCCCGGGGCAGGCGCGCCGCCTCGAAGACCATCCTTGCGGTAGGGCTCCTGCCGAAGAGCTCGCTGTAGGTCTTGTCCATGGCCTTGAGGTCGTTTAGGTCTTTCAGGTACACGGTCACCTTGACCGCGCTCTCTAGCCCCCCTCCTGCCTGCGTCAGTATCGCCCTTATATTCAGCAGCACCTGCCTTGTCTGCCCCTCGATCCCGTCCTCGGCAACCCTGCCTAGCGCCGGGTCGATTGGGAGCTGCCCCGAGGTGAATACTAGGTCCCCCGCCCTCACGGCCTGGACATAGGCGCCCAGCGGCGGAGGCGCATCCTTTGTAGAGATGGCTGTCTTTTCCATTATGATCGCCCTTCCGGTCCACAGTTACCGATTCCGCATCCTGCGATTAAAACCTGATGCGCGCGGAAGCGCCCTCAGGCACCTTGCGCCATCGCCGGATGCCAACCCCTCTTGCCCAAAACATTTAATACCGCCATCCCCAAAATAAAAGCTACACAACAGGTGGTCAGAGTGAGCCAATTCCAATATCTATAAGCCCCGCCATCGGCAGTGGTAGGGTTTCTGCAAGGAAGATATCAGTTATCCGCGAAGAACTTTTGAAGCATCCCCGTCTGCGATCGGACGCGGTGGGCTCCGTCTGCGAGGTCCGCGAGGTCCGCAAAGGAGGGCTCCAGCGATGAAGGCAGTGCTGGAAGTCATGGACCAGCGGCACCTGATCGAGCTGCAGGTGCTCAGGGAGAGGATCAAGTCCATCCGGAAGTCGGTCCTGGACATGACTGCGAGCACCTCCGCAGGGCTGCACGTGGGCGCCTCGCTGTCGTGCGTAGACGTGATTGCCACTCTCTACTTCATGAAGATGCGCCACAGCCCGTACAGGCCGGACTGGGCAGACCGCGACCGCTTCATCCTGAGCAAGGGGCACGCTGCGCCGGCACTGTATGCCGTGCTGGCCGAGGCAGGTTACTTCCCCAAGGAGGAGCTGAAGACGATCAAGGACCTCAACTCGAGGCTCCAAGGGCACCCCGACCTCAGGACGCCGGGCGTCGACGCCCCGTCAGGGTCGCTCGGGCAGGGCATCTCCATAGGGATAGGCATGGCCCTGGCGGCCAAGCGCCGCGGCAGCAGGAGCCGGGTCTACGTCCTCGTCGGCGACGGCGAGTGCGACGAGGGGCAGATCTGGGAGTCCCTGATGACCGCTGCGCACCTGAAGCTCAACAACCTCGTCCTCATAGTCGACAGGAACGGCTGGCAGCTGGACGACAGGACCGAGGAGATCAAGAGGAAGGCCCCCCTGAAGGGGAAGATAGAGAGCTTCGGATGGGAGACATACCTGATCAACGGGCACGATCCGGAGAAGATCCTCGACGCCCTCGACCTCTGCGAGCTGGCTGACGGCCCGGCGGCGATAATCGCCCGCACCATGAAGGGCAAGGGCGTCCAGTTCATGGAGGGGACCAACAAGGGGCACAAGATGCGCTTCAGCAACGAGCAGTACCAGGAGGCGCTGACCGAGCTTGAGGAGGCTTCCTGAGTGAGGGCAATCTTCGGCGAGGCGCTCTCGTCCCTGGGCGAGGCGAACTACAACCTGATGGTCCTGACGGCAGACGTAGCGAAGCCTACCGGCGTCTACAAGTTCGCCGAGGCGCACCCGAGCAGGTTCTTCAACGTCGGCATAAGCGAGCAGGACATGATCGGGATAGCCTCCGGGCTCGCCCTCAGCGGGTCCGTGCCGGTCGTTGCGGTCTTCGCGCCATTCCTCATGAGGGCGTGGGAGCAGGTGAGGAGCACCGTGGCCCGCGCCAATCTCAACGTCAAGATGGTCGGCACGCACGCCGGCCTCTCGGCCTCAGACGAGGGCGGGTCGCACCAGTCGCTGGAGGACGTGGCGCTGATGCGGGTCCTCCCCAACATGACCGTGGTGGTCCCAGGCGACAGGCAGGAGATCGCCGAGGCCACGAGGGCGATAGTCGCGATGAGGGGGCCGGTGTACATGCGGCTGGGGCGGGACGAGTCGCTCAGCTTCCTGGAGGGCGAGCAGGTCTTCAGGATCGGCAGGGCGGTCACGGTCGCAGACGGCTCCGACATCACCGTCTTCTCGAACGGCTCCATGACGGCCGAGGTCCTGGCAGCAGCCGAATCACTGGACATCGGCGTGAAGGTCGTCCACGTGCCTACGGTCAAGCCGCTCGACTCCGGGGCGATAGTCTCCGCCGCCAGGGAGACTGGCCTGGTCGCATGCGTGGAGGAGCACAGCGTCATAGGCGGGCTGGGCAGCGCGGTCGCGGAGCTCCTCTCGGGCGAGTACCCTGTCCCGGTGAAGCGCATCGGCGTGAACGACACCTACGGCGAGTCTGGCCCCCAGCGCGAGCTGCTGAGGAAGCACGGGCTCGTCGCCGAATCGATAGGCGAGACTCTGAAGCGCATCGTAAGGGGGAAGGCCGCATGATAATCCGGCTGCCGGAGAGGTCGGGGGACCTCGAGAGGGCGCTGAACGGAAAGTTCTGGAGGGTCCCGACTGCCGACGGCACCCTCTACATAGTGAAGGGCAAGCTCCCCGAGGGGGTGGCGTCGACCCTCCCGAAGGACAGCTGCCTGGACATCAAGGGGAACCCGCCGCTCACAAGCCGTGAGCTGGTCCCAAGCGGCACGCGGGTCCGCATAGGCGGCGCCGAGTTCGGCGGCGAGCGGATAGTCGTCTGCGCGGGCCCCTGCGGGGTGGAGAGCAGGGAGCAGCTCTTCGGCGCCGCGAGGGCCGTCAAGGCCGCCGGTGCGGGGGTGCTCAGGGGCGGCGCCTTCAAGCCGAGGACCTCGCCGTACTCCTTCCAGGGGCTGGGCGAGGAGGGGCTCAGGATCCTGCGCGAGGCATCGGAGGAGTTCGGGATACCCGTCCTCACGGAGGCGACGAATCCGGGGCAGATCCCGATCGTCGCCAAGTATGCCGCCGCCATCCAGATAGGCGCGAGGAACATGCAGAACTTCGACCTGCTACGGGCCGCGGGGCGGTCGGGGCTCCCGGTGGTGCTGAAGCGCGGCATATCCGCCACGATCGACGAGTGGCTGCACGCCGCCGAGTACGTCCTGCTGGAGGGCAACTGGAACGTCATACTCTGCGAGAGGGGCATAAGGACCTTCGAGACGGCGACGCGGAACGTCATGGACACCGCGGGCATTGCGCTCGCAAAGCTGATGAGCCACC
>MAGS01000087.1:0-15064 GCA_001717005.1 Candidatus Methanomethylicus mesodigestus
TTCCCGCGATAACCTTATCTCTAAACAATTATTAATCCTCCATGAGGGAATGCGATGAATATAGGCGAGCCTTTTCATCCGAATCCAAAAATGCTGGCTCTTTACACAATTTACCTCTTTGTCTTCATACTCCCGCTCTACGCTTTGACGACTGCGTTCTTGGTAATTAACTTCCTTTACTTCCAGGACATGATCGCATACATCTTGATAATCTTGGTGGGCTATGTCCCGCTTGTCGTGTCGACGCTGTTCACCCTCTACTGGATCCCGAAGTTCTACAAATCGATCACTTATTGTTTGACCGAGAGTGAGGTAAGAGCGGAGATGGGGGTCTGGTGGAAGGAGCGCCACGCTATCCCCTACTCGCGCATTATGAATGTTGACACGATTCAGGGTCCGATCTCAAGGAAGCTGAAGATCGGGACGGTTGACATCTACACTGCAGGCTACACCGGTCAAGGCGGAGGCTCGGGCGGACCGAAAACCAGAAGGAGCGAGGCCGCCTTCATCCACATAGAGAACTTCCTAGAACTCCGAGAGGACGTACTAAACATCGTGAAGGGGCGCCCGCTCTTCGGTCAGATCGCCGCAACACCTGCCTCGATGCCTGCCGTAGCCTCCCCGGAACTTCTGGAAGAGGTCAAGCAGATTAGGGTGCTTTTGGAGAAGTTGGATTCAAAACGATGAGCCACAAGCGGACCTTCTTATGGTCCGGCATAACTTTTTCTACGGCCGATGCCCGTTTCCAGTCAAAACGTTTAAGATTCTGTATCCCTGCTCTTTCTTTGATAGTTCAAAAGGGTTGGTCTTATGCCTTCCCAAAGCATCAGCGACCTCGAATCGAATCTCCGCACTTCATTGAAGAATGCGCAGCTTGCAGTAGTGAAAATAGGCTCATCATCACTGTCCACTGAGCAGGGCTCTCTGGACCTTTGCAAGATCGGAACCCTCTGCGACGAACTCATCGCCATACGGAAGAGGGGGATCAATGTCATCTTGGTATCCTCGGGCGCGATACGAGCCGGAAAGGCAATAGTGCGCGAGCAGCTGAAGAACGGCGAGATAAAGAACCTTCAGGCATTTGCCGCGGTCGGACAGGTTCTGCTGATGGAGTCTTATCGGGACACGATGGCCGAACGCGGGTACAATGTGGCGCAGATACTGCTTACATGGGACGACTTCAGGAACAAGACGCGGACCAAGAACCTCATCAATACCTTTGAGACACTCCTCTCACTGGGCGTCATCCCAATAATTAACGAGAATGACACGATTGCAGTTGACGAGATAAAGTTCGGCGACAACGACACGCTATCCGCCCTCGTGGCGGTGAACTTGAAGGCAGACCTGCTGATACTCCTCTCTGATATCGACGGTCTCTATACCGGCGATCCTGCCTGTCCATCATCGGAGTTAATCCCGTTTGTGGAGTCGATAACCCTCGACATCGAGCGGCTCGCATCCAAGAAACACGGCGGCTTCGGCGGCATGGCTACTAAGCTCAATGCTGGCAAGCTTGCTACCGAGAACGGCATCCCTATGGTAATCGCCAACGGTAGGGCCAACATGGCATTAGAAAGGATAATTGATGGAGACCGCATAGGAACCGTATTCCTGCCGAGGGATCAAGATGCAAAAAATAAATGATTCAACCGGCGAGGAACCCCTCCTCGCAAAGGTCGCAGAGGCAAAGACCGCGAGTCTTGAGCTCGCTTCTGTTCCAAGCGACACAAAGAATCGGGCACTTATGCGCGCCGCAGAATCGATACTCTCTAAGAGAGAGGCGCTGATTGCCGCCAACAAGAAAGACCTAGACGCAGCAAAAACCCTCCTCGAACAGGGCAAGCTATCGAAGTCGCTGGTAGCCCGTCTGAAGCTGGACGATTCGAAGATCGACGAGATCTCAAGGATGGTCGATAGCGTCGCAGCTCTTGAGGACCCCGTCGGCAAAATCGCCTACTCCATTAAGATGGATGAGAACCTGGACCTCTTCAAGCTGACCGTCCCGTTCGGGGTTGTTGCTACCGTGTTCGAGGCAAGACCGGATGCCCTGCCGCAGATCGCCGCCCTTTGCATCAAGTCCGGAAACGCAGTCATACTCAAGGGAGGCTCCGAGGCCAAGGAGTCAAACAGGGCGATTCATTCTATCATAGCGGAAGCCCTGATCAGGGAGGGCCTCCCAAAGGGGTGCACGCAGCTCGTCGAGGATAGGGAGGCCGTTAGAAAACTCCTAAAGATGGACGGACTGATCGACCTTGTAATTCCAAGGGGCAGCAACGAGTTCGTCAAGTACATCCAAGATAATACGCGCATTCCCGTGCTGGGGCATTCCGCAGGCATATGCCATATCTTCGTAGACCGGAAGGCAGATCCAGTGAAGGCTATCGAAATCTGCAACGACGCGCGCGTCCAGTACCCTGCCGCATGCAACGCCATGAAGGTGCTGCTGATAGACTCTAATGCGGCCCCCCAACTGCTCCCACGGATTGCCGCCCGCCTCACAAAGAGCGGCGTGCGTTTAAAATGCTGCCCGAGGGCGAAGGCCATACTCGAATCAAACGGCATAGCCGCTGAGGGCGCCAGCGAGCGCGACTGGGAGACGGAGTACTTGGAGCTAATACTGCCCGTAAAGGTCGTTGATGGCCTCGACGAGGCGATAGCTCATATCAACCGCTATGGATCTAGGCACACCGATTCGATATTAACCGAGGATAGCGCCTCCGCCAAGAAGTTCCTCAGGATGGTGGACTCCTCCACGGTCATACACAACGCATCAACTAGGTTCAGTGACGGCTACCGGTATGGGCTGGGCGCTGAGGTCGGCATAAGCACAAACAAGGTCCATTCAAGGGGGCCTGTCGGTTTAGAAGGGCTAGTTACAACGAAATTCATCCTGCTGGGCGCCGGTCAGAAGGTGGGGGACTACGTGGGCGATGATGCAAAGCCCTTCCTGCACCGCCGCTCAGGGCTGGAGATCAATGGGAGGTACTGATATGCAATCTGACTCTTTCGGAATAATAGGATATGGAAAGATGGGGTCTTCAATAGTGAAGGGGGCAATCAAGTCCGCCCTCTTTGACCCGTCCGACGTAATGGTTTACGATCTTGACCCGTCTCGAGTAACCGCCGCCGCCTCCACCGGATTGAGGGTCGTCAAATCATTAGACGAGATGGCGAGCTGCAGCCAACTTCTCGTGGCTGTCAAGCCGAAGGACGTCCCGGCTCTGGCCGAACGACTCAAGGTCATGATGCTAATGAGGGGTGTGCTGGTGATCTCCATAGCCGCAGGCATAAAGCTCTCGAACCTGGAATCCAGGCTTGGCGAAGATGCGAGAATAATCCGGGTGATGCCGAACATAGCTGCAGCGGTCGCCGAGGCCGCCTCTGTCTATGTCGCCAACCGTAATGCGACCAAGCAAGACATCACCTTCGCCTCCAAGTTGCTGAATGGCATCGGCGTTGCCTATCTGATTGAGGACGAGTCTATGATCGATGCAGTTACCGGGCTCAGCGGAAGCGGCCCTGCGTACTTCTTCTACATGATGAAGGCCCTTGAGGAGGTAGGGCGCAGGTCGGGCTTGCCGGCTCCGCTGGTGAGGTCGCTCGTGTCGCAGACATGCAAGGGGGCCGGTGCGATGGCAGTCTCATCCCCAGAGCCTTTTGATCAGCTGATCAGGTTCGTCGCCTCCCCCGGTGGGACAACTGAGGAGGCACTAAAGGTGATCGAATCCAAGGGCGTCTCGTCTGCGATAATCGATGCCGCTGCGGCGGCCATTGAGAAGTCGAAGCGCATGAACTATTGAAGCGCGCACGTCCCGGATGGGAGGAGGGCATCAATTCCCGGAGGCATACCTGAGGATCGCCACTATGCCTCCGAACGAGTTGAGGAGCATCTTCCCCTCGTCGGTATCCGTTGATATTACCTCTACTTTGGCGTTGCTCTTGTCAGCAAGCGCCGCCAGCTCATCGATGATGCTCTTGCTCTCATCCTCCACCATCATGCTGCCACACTTCTCGCACGCCTCCCTGCCACCCTTGGCGAGCAGGTCCTGCTTTGTAAACGTCCCCTCTTTCGTGTTGCCGCAAGCCTGGCACTTATACTTAACCCTCGTCGTCTCAATGCCCGATGAAAGTATGAGCGTCTTAACGACGTTCTTCTCTAGCTTATCTCTGACGTCCTTCTCTCCATAGGTTACGCCGCCGGGATTCTTGGCGAGCAGGTAAAGGAAGTTCTGAACGAGCTTCTTGTCCTTGAGGAAATCCACGTTCTTCAGTGCCTCTTCAGACCTCTCTATCAGCTCATAGACGCCCGGCTCCTCTGTGTAACTCAGATCCTCCACACAGGTTATCTTATCCTGCAGCTGGTAGTGTAGGAGCTTGTCGTCTACGAACTCATTCTTGGTTGGGCCCGGGCCTCCGACGAGCAGCCCCTTGAGGTTGCCTAATACAGGCATGAATATCGTCGTCGCATGCTCAGAGACCCTCTTGTAAAACTCGTGGGCGGCAATCTCGACGCTCCGCTGGAACCTTCTGGCAGACTGGCCACCGGCGTCATGCTTGCTCGGCGAACCCGAATATATCGTCTCGATGATCTCGACCCTCCTCCCCTTCAGCATTGCGAAGGTCGCGTCGCTCCGGTCCATCACTATTATGCCATAATACTCTTTGACGGTAAGGATGTCTATTATCGGATCCAAATAGAACCTCGAGTCGCACCTGTAAAGGTACAGGCTTATCGGCTCAGGGGGCTCTATGACGTACGTCTCCATCCTCTCCGTCCCAGGGCCTCCCCTTGGGATCGCCCCGCAGAATATGACCAGCCCGTTTGGAGGCGGCGCCCTGAAGAGCTTTAGCCTCTGCATTATGCTCTCGATTGCATCCTGCACATTCTTCTTGGTTGACTTTGACTTGATGTTGGCAGATGTCCCTAGTTCTTCCCTCAGGTTGTTCATGGCATCCGAAATCTGCCTCCCTGGGGGAACGTAGAGCGAGATGAGCTCGGTCGCCTTCCCTTCCTTCGATTGGAGCTCCTCGACCAGCTTCTTGAGGCGAAACATCTCCAGAGAACTTCTCTTACTCTCGGACACTACCAACAACTCCGGGGTAATGAAAAGACATCACCATTTATATATCTTCATTCTTAAAGTTTCTGCGGTGGACGCTTTGAACGTGACAATCAAGCTCAGCGGACACATCCTCTTTCCCTCGCTCGATTCACAATATGACCTCTCCGGCTATGTCGATCTCATGAAGAGGCTTAAGGCGGACGGCCACAACGTCTACCTGGTCGTCGGCGGCGGAGAACCTGCAAGATACTATATCAAAATGGCGAGGCAGCACGGAGCAGACGAGTCTACCTGCGACCAGATCGGCATCACCGTTGCCTGCTTGAATGCCAGGATAATGGCCGCAGCACTGGGCGACATCGCGTGCCCGTTCATACCGACTAACTTCGGCGACTTAGACCGCGCCATGGCCACCGGTAAGGTAGTCCTTCTGGGGGGACTGCAGCCAGGGCAGTCCACAAACGCCGTGGCGGGGGTTCTCGCAGAGCGGTCGAGGTCCGAACTACTCGTAAACACAACGACAGTCGATGGTGTATATTCAAAGGACCCGCGCAAGGACCCGGCTGCCAAGAAATTCAACAAGATCACTGCTGACGAGCTAGCAAAGGTCTTGGATAATGCCGGGACGAAGGCAGGGGAGTACGCGCTCCTTGACCCTGTCGCCCTTAAGATAATCAAGCGCTCCCGAATAACAACAAAGATAATAGACGGCAGAGACCCTATGAACGTCTTGAAGGCAATAAGGGGCGACGCGATAGGCACAACAATCGTCCCATAATGGTGTTACAAATGTCGAAGAGAAGAGACGATGATAAATGGGGCCCGCACTCCCACTGCGTCGTGTGCGGGGTAGCCACCCCCGAGAATGAGAAGTACTGCTCCGCTGTCTGCGAGGCAAAGTACAACCAAGAAGCAGAAAAGTACAAGCGCCAGCAGAAGATGAGCTATATCTTCATCGGCATCATGGGGGTCCTAGTTATACTCATGTTCGCGCTGCCGTATCTGATCCCTGGCCTATTCTCCTAACCTTCCCGACCTTTTCCCATTATGGTGATGCGGATCAATTCCGCTCGTTGCGTGCGTGAAGGTTAAATATTTCAGACCTCTCTTCTCAATTTATGCGGGGATCCCCGAGCCAGGTCAAAGGGGAAGGACTCAAGATCTGCCGAGATGGGTTATCCTTTGTCGAAGGACTTCGAGGGTTCGAATCCCTCTCCCCGCACTATCCGTTAACTTTTAAAAAAGGGAACCGCTGATTGGGTGGCTCATTTCCTGATCATTATCAGGAGCATCTTATACATCTTGATGGCCCTTAATGCGTGTGGCTTGTTGGCCGGCATTATGATCATGTCTCCCGCCTTCAGCCTAGACTGCTTCTTCTCGATGGCGATCTCCGCCTCGCCATCAATAATGTATACCATCGCGTCGAATGGAGCCGTGTGTTCGCTGAGCTTCTGCCCCTCATCAAAGGCGAAGAGCGTTATCGTTCCGGCGTCTTCATCTATCAGCGTCCGGCTCACTATGGCCGCTTTCTGATACTCTACCAGCCCGCCCATGTTGGATGCGCCCTCAACCTTGCCTGCCTTCATCTGCTTCATGCCATCCATCTTAGGAACACCAAGTACTACTTACTGAACGGAAATAAATTCATTCGGTAAAAAAGGGAGAGTGGGGGTCAGGGCTCCAATCAGCTCTTATCTGTCTTTATCCCCTGGATGAACGCATCGACGGTAACCGCAGGCATCGACAGGACCTTAATGGTGCCGCGAGATCCGAACTCCGCTGAAATCTTATACACCGAGTCGTTATTCGGCGCTTCGACGATGTTGACGAAGTCGTATGGGCCGAGGGTGGCGAACTGGTAAAGGATCTTCACTCCAAGATCCTCGATCTCGCGGTTCACTTCCTTTATGCGCTCTGGTTTCTTCTTTATGGTTTCTCTGCCTTCCGATGTTAGGTTAGACAAAAGCACATAGTAGGGCAAAAACACCCACCGGTAACAACTACTATTCTCTGCTTCTTAGCGTTATCCCCTTGCTTGATACCTGCACTCAAAGCGCGTAGGCTTCGACAAGGTCCCTTGCCGTGATTATTCCTTCCATCTTGCTGCCCTCTAAGACCGGGAGCCTTCTGACGTGCTTCTGTGCCATCAGCTTGGCCGACCTGTGAACACTCCAATACGGGCCCACCGTCACCAAGGGTGNCTCCCCGCACTATCCGTTAACTTTTAAAAAAAGGGAACCGCTGATTGGGCAGCTTATTCCCTGATCATTATCAGGAGCATCTTATACATCTTGATGGCCCGTAATGCATGTGGCTTGTTGGCCGGCATTATGATCATGTCTCCAGCCTTCAGCCTAGACTGCTTCTTCTCGATGGAGATCTCCGCCTCGCCATCAATAATGTATACCATCGCGTCGAATGGCGCCGTGTGCTCGCTGAGCTTCTGCCCCTCATCAAAGGCGAAGAGCGTTATCGTTCCGACGTCTTCATCTATCAGCGTTCGGCTCACTATGGCTCCTTTCTGGTACTCTACAAGCCCGCCCATGTTGGCTGCGCCCTCAACCTTGCCTGCCTTCATCTGCTTCATACCCTCCATCTTCGGAACACCAAGTACTACTTACCGAACAGAAATAAATTCATTCGGTAAAAAAGGGGGAGTGGGGGTCAGGGCTCCAATCAGCTCTTATCTGTCTTTATCCCCTGGATGAACGCATCGACGGTAACCGCAGGCATCGACAGGACCTTAATGGTGCCGCGAGATCCGAACTCCGCTGAAATCTTATACACCGAGTCGTTATTCGGCGCTTCGACGATGTTGACGAAGTCGTATGGGCCGAGGGTGGCGAACTGGTAAAGGATCTTCACTCCAAGATCCTCGATCTCGCGGTTCACTTCCTTTATGCGCTCTGGTTTCTTCTTTATGGTTTCTCTGCCTTCCGATGTTAGGTTAGACAAAAGCACATAGTAGGGCAAAAACACCCACCGGTAACAACTACTATTCTCTGCTTCTTAGCGTTATCCCCTTGCTTGATACCTGCACTCAAAGCGCGTAGGCTTCGACAAGGTCCCTTGCCGTGATTATTCCTTCCATCTTGCTGCCCTCTAAGACCGGGAGCCTTCTGACGTGCTTCTGTGCCATCAGCTTGGCCGACCTGTGAACACTCCAATACGGGCCCACCGTCACCAAGGGTGACGATGTATAGCTCCCTATAGGATCCTCGAGGCCCCCTCCTCTGTATATGACCTTCGTGAGCAGGTCCCTCTCAGTGAAGATCCCACAACGATTGTCTGCCATGTCGACTATGACCGATCCGATCCTCTCCTTGCCCATGACCTTTGCGATATCTATGACCTTCTCATCCGGGCCCGCATGCCTCACCTCCTTTGTCATGAAGTCCTTCACAAGCGTTGATGTCTCCGGGGCCTCTGGCAATGACCTGATCAGGTCAGACGCGGTTACCACGCCGTGAAGGTGCCTGCCCTCCATGACGACAAGCCTGCCCTTCTGTTTGATCATGGTCGTCGCCGCTTCCTTGATCGATGCGTATGGTCTGATGGTGATCAGTCTGGGTGAGGCGACCTCCTTGACCGCCACCTTCTTCGGATCCTTGTTAGAAGCGATGACCCGCGTCAGCAAGTCCCTCTCCGTCACTATTCCTGACGGTCTCTCGTCGCCGACGAGCAGAAGACTGCCTATCCTTCTCTCCCCCATGATCCTTGCCGCGTCCATCATTGTTGCGCCCGGCTCGATAAAAACCGCGTCCCTGCTCATTATGTCGAAGACGTGCCTGCTCTTTTTGTACTCTCCATAAGCAACGTCGATAACGCTCGGGAACTCTTCCCTCAGCGTCTTGGGCATACTAACCCCCCTATATCTATCCCAATTCTGGGTAATAAGAAAATCCCAACAAGGATTTATGGAAGCGCAAACGCCACCCCAAAGAATCCGGGCGACAAAAAAATGCGCCGCGTGGCCAATCAGCTTGGCATGCAAATGCCCTTCACACTCATACTGCTAAAATACAAGCTTTACAAATATACATTGGGAAATCGAATTGAAGGTCCCGATTGAGACTGTAGAGCGCGAGCTGCGCGAGATGGCACTGAGGAGCGGCGCCTGCGCCTTCGTAAAGGTACACCCGTCAAAGATCATTACTGCACAATGGGTACGGCTCAAATGCCAGTATGGCTGCAAGAACTACGGAACGAGGCTGACCTGCCCCCCTTACAGCCCGACGCCGGACGAGACGCGGAGGGTTCTCGACGAGTACTCCGTCGCATACCTCGTAAAATACGAGGGCTTCCTTGGCATCGACTGCTGCCCTCCAAAGAACCTGAAGGCAAGCATACATGACCTGAGCCTGCGCGTCTGCGACACGGTAGCCTCCATGGAGCGACACGCCTTCCTCTCCGGGTACCATAAGGCATTCTCTTACGGCGCGCACAAATGCGTGAGGTGCCAGGACTGCGTCCTCAAGGCGAACCCGAGTTCCAGGGCATGCAACTTCGCCAAAGTGGCAAGGCCTTCTCTGGAGGCGGCAGGCATTGACGTCTTCAGGACCGTGGAGCTTGCCGGGCTATCGATTGAGATATCGCCCACAAAAGCGGTCAACAGCCCCGAACTGCTGCCCACGTTCACTTTATTGCTGCTCGAATAACCCCCTGCATACGCAGACCCATCAACGAATGCGTGCGGCGCAGTCCCCTACTCCCCTCTGTATGCCTTTATTGAAGACTTGACGACCCACGGAAGCACCACAAAGGACGACACTATCTCCGGTATGGCCGCACCGGGAACCAACACGTTCTGGAAGTGCAATACCCATAGCGGAACCGCCAATAAGACGAGAAGCGCAAGATAATCCCGCTTCTCCCAGAAGTATGCGAGAGATGCAATAAGAAGCATGACGAAGAGGAGGACCGACACGTTGAAGTGCATCCTCCCATAGTTCTCGCAGATGAGCGCGACAAGCTGCATCGAGAACCCTGTAAATGCCAAGAAGTATGATGATTTCGGGGCATGTCCCCTCATCCCAATCAACGAATAAATTATCACCATCAGCCCCGACGTCATGAGCCCCACGTTGTACAGCATGACTGAGCTGTGGTTCAGGTTGCCCAAGTCGCTTAGGGCGCTATCAAGCCAGTTGAACCAAGGTGACTGCAGTATCGACGCGGCAATCGCTCCATACAGTACTACAAAAGCCGCCATCCCAAAGAGCGAGGCTATCCTCCTCTCCATGATAATCGCCTGATTTTCATTCCTTCGGAATGGCATTTAAGCATTTATCAGAGGTGGCAGGCCGAATTGCCCGTCTCGCGACAAAAAATGGCGCTGCCCAAAAAATGGGCATCTTTGCCTGACCTGATCAAAGCGTCATGTTGTAGTATTCTGAAGTCAGCGTATCCTTAATTGCGGAGACATCGATCGAACTGAAGTATGTCGGGTAGACCAGTTTGGCAACGATCGACTCCCCGATGAGCACCCTGGGGGTCCAGTCAAGGTAGCAGCCCTTCTCCTTCGCGCCAATAAGAACGCCGTAAACCCTGCCCTCCTTGACCGCTGTCAGCTGGCCCCAGACTGTGCTGTTTAGCGAATCTAGCTGGGACGTGAGCGTGGCATTCTCCCTGCCTAACATTACTATGGTATCCGGGTCCCAAGCAAGGACTTTCTCTATGTTGATCTTCACCCACGAGGAATTCCCGAACTCCTCAATGGCCACATTGATGCCGCCAACATCGACTATTATCTGGCCCCACGACGTATTGACATATGTGTATACCAGCCCCTGCCCCCAGACACTCATGTCGCAGATCAAGACTTCCGGCTTGGCCTCGGCAGGTATCGAGTTGGCTATGGATGTGATGGAGGAGTGCGTTGTCGTCATGAACGAAACGAGCTCCTGCGCCTTCTGCTCTGCCCCGAGGGTCTTACCAATCAGGAGCGTGGCATTCAGCAGGTCTTGGAAGCTTGAAGCGAAGAGGCATACGACCGAGATGTTAAGGTTCTCGAGACTCTGGACGATCTCGGTGGTTTTGCCATACCCGAAGTCCATTATCACGACGTCCGGGTCGAGCGCGATGACCGCCTCCATATTTATTCCTGCGAAGAGGCTGCCTACATTGGTCAGATTCCTGACGCTATCAGGTATGAATGCCGAAGGCGCAACATCCTTGCTAACGCCTACGATCTTGTCGGCAGTGCCGATGGCACACGCTATCTCCGTCCAATAAGAATTGAGTATTATCGCCCGCTCAACGGTCTCAGGGAGTTGAACCGTTCTTCCATTCATGTCTGTTATGGAAACAGGGCCGCTCGGCACCCCTCCGATATGCCCCGACGCAACATATGCCGCCGCAGCGGTGGACGCCGCTATCAATACGAGTATAACTGCCGCCTGAATCTTTGTTAACGCACGCTTGTTCAATCCCGTCACCATTCACGCAGAAACCCCCTTGCGCGAAACAATAAGCTTTATGTTTCATATGTGCTTGGAAGCCGGGACGAAGAAGAACTAAACCCGTCGCCGATCGGCAGGCGCTACTCAAGATCAATCTTGTGGCTTCTGAACGCGGGATCCTTCCCCTTCATCACCGAGAACGTCTTAGCGTCTAGCATGTATCCGCTAACGTTGCTGAGGTGCCTCTTGGCCGCCAAAACGGCCGCGCCCATTTCCCCATCCGAAGGCGCCCTCAGCCCGACATCCGGGACGGGCATATATGCCGTTATGTGGAATGGTATCCTTCTGTCGAGTTCGGATATGAACACCGCTATGCCCTCGACCTCTTCCGGAGTTATTATCCCCGGGATGAGGACCGTGCTGGCCTTCATCTTGACCCCGCGTTCATACGCGTCCTTGAAATTGGCTAGGACCTGCCTGTTAGACACGCCTGTGTACGCCTTGTGGACGACGTCGTCAACCGCCTTTATGCTTATGGTCGCCTCGTCTATGAAATCCGGCACGCGCTTGGAGCCGTTGCTGTGTCCGATGACCGTCGTTGCCTCGAGCTCTTCATGAGCAAATTCGGCTATTCTGGCGAGATCGGCATTTATCAGCGGCTCCCCGCCAATGAAATGAACTCTCCTGGCTCCTTTCTTCCTCAGCAATTCTATGACCTGCTGGGTTCCGATCTCCCGTTCGGAATCCGAAGGCCCTATGCCTGCATTCGGAACCTTATACGCGCAGCCCATGCACCGGAAATTGCACCCCTTGTTGTAAACGCACATCTTCTCGTGCCCCTCGTTGCCGTTCATCGTTACCTTGTAGAATGCCACTGCCATCAATCTCCGGTGCAGCACCGCTCTGAAGTAAATATTATTTGATATATAAATAGTATTACTAAAATGTCGCACCCTCCGCGCGCTGGCTGTGTTAGCTCGCCCTCCCGGCGATGTCCGCGCCCTCCATGGCAAGCATAATATAGTCAATGGTCCGCTAATCCTAACAAGGACCCATCTTGGATGGGATTTGACCCGCGGTGACCCTATGAACAAAAGTAAGATAGCCATATTCGTCTTCATATCGTTGGCTCTGCTTTACTTCCTCTCCATAGTGCAGCGCGTGGGCATCGCCGTCATAGCCTATGACCTGATGGCAGAGTTCAGCGCCGACGCATCGCTGATAGGGCTGATGTCCTCTACTTACTTCTTTCCATACGCGATAGCGCAGATCCCTATCGGCATAATGCTCGATAGGATTGGCATACGGAAGACCGTGGCCATACTCTCGACCATAGCCTGCATCGGTAGCTTCATATTCGCAACGGGATCAGACATCCTCGCGCTATCCTTGGGGAGGGCGCTCCTAGGCTTCGGAGTAGGCGGATTCTACGTCTCCGCGCTGAAGGCAATCGCCGTATGGTTCGACTCACGCAAATTCGCAACTATGACTGGTCTCCTGACCTCGATATCGAACATCGGGGCCATTGTCGCATCCACGCCGCTGGCATTGCTCACGCTATATATCGGATGGCGGGGCTCCTTCATGGCCATTTTTGCAATGATGGTGGCCGCAACTGCCGTCGCCTGGTTCTCCATAAAGGAGGACCACAACCGCAATTTCAAGAGCACGAATGCCATTGCGTCTGACCTGAAGAAGGTCTTCACCAACAGGGGCTTCCTGATAATGCTCCCCCTCCCGTTCTTGATCTACGGGTTCTTCATCGGACTCCAGGGGCTGTGGGGCGGACCATTCCTGATGGGCATATACGGCATGGACAAGGCAACGAGCGGGTTCTACCTTATGTTCATCGGCATAGGGTTTGCCATATCCGGCCCTATCGCCGGCTTCATATCAGACCGGATTGTCCACCGCCGCAAGCCGGTGCTGCTTATGGGCCAGCTGATATGCTTGGCTTTCTGGGGAATACTGGCGCTCTTCGGGAACCAGCTTGGTCCGGCATCGCTGGTCCTCTCAATGCTCCTCTTGGGCATCGGCTTTGCATTCGTAAACATATACATGACCATCTCAAAGGAGCTCTTCGAGACGAACATATGCGGAACCGCCCTCGCATGCTTCAACACGTCCCAAGCCATCGGCGGGGGCTTCTTCCAGTCCTTCATGGGCATCATGCTTGACTCGACCTACGGCGGCACTAGGATATTCCCCGCTTATCAGATCATCTTCATAATTGCCGTCGCATGCATGCTAGTGACGATCTTCCTGACCCTTATCAGCAAAGAGACAATGAATTCAATGCCCGCCTGCAACGCCGCTAACGCCGGCAAATAACGCCCCCTGTTATCCGTCCCAACCATCAAAGCGAAATTCCCATAGCCAACATGCAGTGGCATTCGCCGCCATCCTCGAACGCCCTCCTTGATGCCCCCGCATAAACAGGGGTTATACCTTGATATTGGGCACTCGCCCTCACAAGCGCTGGAGCGATAGCCGCCGTCCGCCCCCCCTCGCCGCCTGCAGGAAAATATTAATTAACCATCTCCTTCGGTAAGGATACAGCGCGCCTCAGTGGCTCAGCCTGGTAGAGCACCGCCTTGGTAAGCTCGGCGAAAGCCTGCCTAAACAGGCGGTGGTCGCGGGTCCGAATCCCGCCTGAGGCTCCATTTTCGCAATTTCCGTCCTGAAACCGCAGTCTTCCGCCGACGGCAAAATCAGGTTTATATAATTCCGGATACAGTTTCTCTTTCTAGTGGGGCTGTGGTCTAGCACGGTATGACGGCAAGGCGCCGGTTATTCCGCCGCCTCGTTAAGGGCTCCAGAGGTCTCTAGTTAGACAATATGACCGCTCAGGGATGATTGTCTTCTGGAGCGGCTAGCGCGGGGAAACCCGCATGTCGTGGGTTCAAGTCCCACCAGCCCCACTATTTTTTGCAACCTAAACGGCTACCTTTCAATAAGATAACGCCGTGCCCGTCACTTGACCGTGCCGTGGGAGATCGGCAGCACTATGACAAGCCCCGCATCGGTCACGCTGAACGCCTCCTCCGGAATGTTCTCCTTGCCCAATACCTCGCACATCCCCGCATAGAAATACTCCTTCATGAACTTGGACCACACCATGCCCAGGCTGTGGTTGAGCTTGATGATTATCTTATCCTCAAAGATGCGCTCGAAGTACTCTGCCCAATTCGAGTGCCCGCAGTAGCCATCCCTGAGGAAGTACCTGAACGTTTCCAGGTTCTTTGGTCTCCCGCCCGTCATCACCGCATCCTTTAAGACTCCGCCGCCGTTCTTCCTCCCGAAGTCGGTAAAAACCTCCTCGTTTGCCGGATTCAGAACGCCCCTCAACAGCGCGCCCGGCACTATTATGCTGCTGTACTCCTTCGTCGAATAGGCGTGCAATGTACTCTCCTTGAGTATCTTGTTGACCAGTGCATTTATCGACATGCCCGTCCTCTTCGACTGGGCATCGAGATCGCTTATGAGGTCCCCGTCCATGTAAAAGCTCCTCGCACGGCTCTTCCTGCCGGAGCTGGGGCGGTCGATGCTTTGATATCGCGCCTGCATGCTTGTCTCCCTTGTATGATTATGCGT
>MAGS01000087.1:15452-72862 GCA_001717005.1 Candidatus Methanomethylicus mesodigestus
AGGAGCTGGGCGGCGATATAGACTACAACAAGAAGATCGTAAAGGGGTTTCCGGAATACGCCATAAGGGAAGGCGTTGCCAAAGTCCCGAGGAACTTCGTCTTCGGCGCCCGCGACCCCGAATGGGACATGGTCTTCCAAGGCGGCGGAACGAAGCAGTTCTGGGGCGCCTCATGCGGCGCAACTGAGCGCCTGCTTCTTAATTCTGACGGGAAGACCTTCTCCAGAAGACGCGCCGACAAAGATGATCTGGCCTATACCACCAAAATCGTGGACGGAATTGACGACTTTGACATGAACAACTACGTCTTCGATCTTGGCAAGGAAGGCCAGCTCGGCCTCCCGACGGAGCTAATACGGATGGATACTATGCTCCAAAATACAACCAAATGGGCAGGCAATCTGACTACCGTCGTATCGGACATTAAGGAGCACGACTATGTTGCAAAACTGGGAGCGACAGTATCGGGCGGCGAGGAGGAGTTCAGGAAGCGCCCGCTGTGGTTTGGCGTACTTAACCCGCTTGGCGCCCTGCAGATGAATCTGTACAATAGCTGGCTCATGCGCGCAAGCTTCAAGCACCACTTCCCAGTGACGCCCGGCATAGTTGCCGCCTCGCCGCTCGTCGGCGTAGCCACCGCCGCAGGAAATACTGCCAACTCCCTCGCCGGTCTGCTCTGGGTATCTGCCATGAAGGGGCACTTTGACCCGGGCACTGCGGTCATGGGTAACAACATCGTCTTTTCACTGGACCCCTATACCGGCAGAGGCGCGCTTGGCAACGCCCATACCACGCTGGGCAATAACGCCTTGACCAGTCTGTGGCATGACCTGTATGGCCTGCCTATAGCTTCATACCAGGGCACGTTTGCCGCGCAACTGGACCAGATGGCGTTTGCCCTCATGAAGAGCATGACGATACAGATGGTGATTGGCTGCGACCTGATCTGGGAGCAGTTCTCAGACGCGGCGTTGGATCCTGCCATGCTGGTAGTGGCAGCCGAGATTGCAAGCTCGGGACGCGATCTCATGAAGAACTTCAACCAGATAATGCCGACCAAGGAGAACCTCGCGCTCGAACTAGCAAAGGAGTTCGGCGCTACCGGCGAGGGCTGGATGACCTCTGACTTCAACATGAGCCGCATCGACACATTCTACAAGACCCCCACCCTCGACACTAGGGGGTTCGACATATGGATGAGAGAGGGCTGCCAGTCATGGACTCATGACCTGTGTCGTGAGAAGCTCAAGGAGTACGAGCAGCACGAGCCGGTGCCTATGCCGAAGGACATTGCCGAGAGGATGAACGCCATCGTCAAGGAAGGCACTGATTTGCTGAAGAGGCAGGAGAGCGGCGCGCCGTCTCACACTGCCAAACCGATATGAGAGGGAGAAAAAATGGCAACAAAAGATGAGATCTTAGCTAAATTGGCAAATGCCGTGGTAACGTACAAGGAGGCAGATGCGATGGCCGGCGTCAAGGAGGCTCTTGAGATGGGCATACCGCCGGTCGACATCGTGACAAGGGGCCTGTCCGTAGGGATCAGGACCGTCGGCGAGCGATATGGTCAGGGCAAGGTCGCCATCCCATTCGTCATGCTCGCGGCCAAGATAATGGACAAGGCGACGAAGGAGGCATTATCGAAGGTTCCGGCCGACCAGATGCCAAAGCCGCTGGCGACGATGGTCATCGGCACCGTGGAGGGCGACATCCATGACCTTGGCTCGAACATCGTCTCCGCTGTATTTTCAGCATCCGGCTTCAAGGTCTACAACCTGGGGCACGACGTCTCCCCTGACACCTTCATCAAGAAGGCGGAGGAGGTGGGCGCGGACATGATCGGGGCGTCGGCGCTGATGACCAACACGCTGCAGCAGCAGAAGATCCTCGGGGACAAGCTGGCGAAGCAGGGCCTCCGCGAGAAGTACATCTACTTGGTCGGGGGCGGCGCATTCCCCGGCGCGGAGTGGTGCGAGGAGATCGGCGCGGACGGCTTCGCCACCGACGTAACAATCGGGCTCGAGGTCGCGAAGAAGTGCGTGGCGGAGCGTAAGAAGCAGACCAATTGAGGTGATCGACAAATGGTGAAGTATGGAACATTGGAGTATTTCCAGGCACTAGCAGCTGCACTGAACAAGGACGAGGAGTTTGCCAAATCCGGCATCTCGACGACCTACATCTACCGATTCACCGACCGCAAGAACGCGGCCGGCGGCATGCTGAGCTTCCTCCTGAAGTTCGACAAGGGCAAGGTCGCCGAGGCGAAGGAGGTGGACGAGAAGGCAGATGCCGAGTTCATAGGCACCGGTCCATACGACGTCCAGGTGAAGATCGCAAAGGGCGAGCTGGACGGGCAGAAGGCAATGAAGGAGGGGAGCTTCAAGATGAAATACTTCCTCTTCAAGGCCGCCCGGTATGGCAAGACCTTGGCACACATGGGCGAAGTCGCAAGGACCCTCAACCCCGAATACTGAACAGCCAATAACCTTCACTCCCCAATTTTTCTATTATCATATAACACAAACACACTTTCTTTAACAAACTTCTTTAAAGGCACAAAGATAGCTTCAATATGAATTACGGCCACAATCAAAGAAGAGCAGGCATGGCGCCGCGCCTATGCAAAGGAGAGGGTGATTATGATCAACATGACGCAGAAAGAACGCCTCGTATCCGCTTTAATGAATAAGCCGGTTGACAAGACCCCGGTTGTGAGCGTTACCCAGACCGGGACGCTCGAACTCATGAATGCCGCAAACGCATACTGGCCAGCTGCGCACAGGGATGCGAAGCTTATGGCCGACCTCGCTCTAGCGGCGCACACGATTGCCGGGCTAGAGGCGGTCAGGCTGCCGTTCGGGCTGACTGGCGAGGCTGCATCAATGGGGTGCCGCGTCAACTACCATGAGGACAAGAACGACTTCACGCCTACGGTTGAATGCGGATTCCAGTCATACGACAACCTCCCCATGCCCTCCCCCAACGAGGGCCTCATGGGCACAATTATGGCCGCAGTAGGGATCTGCAGAGAGCGTCTCGGCTGCGACGTCCCCATAATAGTCGGCGTTACTGGCCCATTCACTCTGGCCGGGCACATACGCGGCGTCAACGACATCCTTACCGACGTCATCCTCGATCCGGACCTGGTAAACAAAATCCTCGAAACGACGTGGCGGATCTCAGCAAACTTCGCCGGCGCGCTAGTGAAGAAGGGCGTGGACGTGGTCGCGTTCATAGAGCCGACCGCATCCATAATCGGTCCGGACTTCTTCAAGGCATATGCCCTCCCTTACCTGAAGAAGGCGGCGGCATCCGTCAGCGCGCCGACCGTGCTCCACATATGCGGCGACTCGCTGCCGATTATGGAGATGATGGTGGAGACCGGGGTCAGCGGCATCAGCATCGACCAGAAGGTCAGCGCGATAGCCGCAAAGTCTGCAATCCGCGGCAGATGTAGCCTTGTCGGCAACATAGACCCCGTGGCAGTCCTTCAGATGAAGGGCGATCAGGGCGTTGAGGAAGCGAGCATCCGCCTCCTCTCCGAGGGCGTCAGCGTCCTGGCGCCGGGCTGCGGCATTTCGCCGTACACCCGGACCAGCCAGATCGCCGCGATGGTCAAAGCAAGGAACAAATACTTTGAGCATAGAATTTAGTTTGGTGGGAATGGGGATCAAATAATGCCTTCACAAGCAATTGCAGCCATCCAAAATAAGTACTGCATAATAGGCAGGACAAACGAGCTTCATCAGGCGCTCAACGCCATCAATGCGAAGAAGCACACGCTCATCGAAGGGCCCGTCGGAGTGGGGAAGACCGTCATCGCCGTGGCTCTGGCAAACCACTTCGGAAGGAGCATCTATCGCGTCGACGGGGACGAGCGGTACACCGAGCAGAAGATGGTGGGCTGGTTCGACCCTCCGCAGGTTATGGCGAAGGGCTACTCCACTGAGGCGTTCATAGAGGGCCCGCTGACCAAGGCCATGAAGGACGGCGCCTTCCTATTCATAAACGAGCTCAACAGGATGCCCGAAGGGACGCAGAACGTCCTGCTGCCCGCGATGGACGAGCGCAGGATCGTCGTCCCCAGGATAGGCCTCGTCGAGGCAAAGGAGGGCTTCACGATAATCGCTACGCAAAACCCGGAGGAGTACATCGGCACGAGCCGGCTCAGCGAGGCACTCAAGGACCGCTTCGTTTGGATACGCCTCGACTACCAGTCCGAGTCTGAGGAGGAGGCGATCGTGAAGAAGGAGACCCGCTCTGACGACGAGCTCTTGGTCAGGATCGCGGTGAATGTTGGGCGGTCGACGCGGCAGAATGCAGAGATGAGGAGGGGCGCGTCCGTCCGGGGCGCTATAGACATCGTCTCAATAATGCAGCAGGCCTCCCCATGCAGGTTCGCCGACATGGCGCCTGAAGATGCCGTGCGCCTCCTCAAGGAGGCTGCCGTGATGGCCCTGTCCTCGAAGGTGGAGCTGCGGGAAGGTTCGCACGAGAAGCTCATCGAGGTCCTCTCAAAGGTGGTCGACGCCGCCCTCAATGAGCTTGGCCGGAAAGCGCCCGCACCGCAGGACACGAAGGAGCACTCTGAAAATTTTTGAAGAGCCTCCCTCTGGCGAGGGAGGGCCTGAACAGGGGCGACTTTCAGTTCTTGCGGGTGATGGCAAAGGAGAACCCGAAGACCCTAGCTGAGCTTCTGCAGGACCCCTCGCTCTTCGAGGAGGTGATCAAGGCAACGGAAGCCACGAACATGAAGTGGTCCGCCGCCCTCTTCCTCTACGGCGTCCAGAATGACCTGACAGAGTCGCAGAGGCGCATCGCCCGTGAAGTCCTGATACGCCTCCTGATGCAGCTCGCCAGCCACATATCGGCCCGCGGCATAAGGTCGACGGAGCGCGTGCTCACGCCCTTCAGGCCGGGGCTCGACGAGATGGAGATCGAGTGCACGATGGACAACGTCATGGGTAAGAGGTGCGCCGACTACGAGGACATCATAATGGTCGACAAACGCCCCAAGCAGCGCGGGATAGTCCTCATGCTCGACGTCAGCAACTCCATGCAGAGGGAGAAGATCCTCATCGCCACCCTGGCCATCGGGGTCCTCGCCTACCGTCTGAGGGGCGAGAACTATTCGATCCTCACATTCAACAACGAGGTCGATGTCATCAAGCCGATCGAGAAGGAGATGTCCATAGAAGAGCTCCTCGACAGGATGCTTGAGATCCAATCGAAGGGGATTACCAACATCAAGCTCGCCCTCGAGAAGGGGCTGGAGCAGCTATCTAAGAAGGTCGCACACGAGAAGATGGGAATCATCGCTACCGACGGCTGGGCGACGACCGGGGGGGATCCGATCGAGGTTGCCAAGAACTACTCGCGGCTCCACGTGATCCAAGTCCCTATGGGCATAGGCGGAGGGGACGACAAGACCTGCATAGCGATGGCGAGAATATCCAAGGGGAAGCGCGTGTACGTCAAGAACTTCATCGAGCTCCCCCGGGCCGTCCTCGAGATCCTGAGGTGAAATGGCCATGGCGACGGAACCGGCACCGATCAAAAAGCTACGGGATGCGGTCATCGGCTGCAGCAAAGCGTCCATCCTGAGCGCCGCCAACGAGGCGATCGCCGCAAAGGTCGACAAGATCAAGGCAATAGAGCTCGGGCTCATGGCCGGGATAGCCGAGGTCGAGCGCCTCTATGCCGAGAGGAGGCTCGCTGCGCCCAGCCTCGCATCGGCGGAGTACGCCGCATGGGAAGCCCGTGACCTGCTCGTATCATCCATGCCAGAGGGCAGCCGCCCCCCTCCACCCGGAAGGGTCGTCATCGGCATCGCCTACCGGGACATACATAGCATAGGCAAGATGATCTCGAAGGCGATGCTCACCTCCCGCGGATTCGAGGTCTGCGACCTCGGGGAGGACGTCAAACCGGAGGAGTTCGTCAGGAAGGCCGAGGAGCTGAATGCCGACATCATCGCCGTCGGGACCCTGATGCTCCAGTCGATGGCATACCAGAAGCAGGTCGTCGACATCTTGAACAAGAAGGGGAGAAGGGACGCGTACAGGGTCATAATAGGCGGCAGGCCGGACATAATAACGCAGGAGTTCGCCGAGGAGATCGGGGCAGACGCCTGCGGGCACAACATAGTCGACTTCGTTGAAAAGATAGCGAAGTGCGCCGCATCAGCAAAGAGCGAAACAATGGATTGAGGCATGAACCAGATGTCGAGACAGCAAGCAAGCCCATTTCAGATACTGAAGAGCGGGCACAGCAGGATCAGGGACGTCCGGAGGGCAAACATCATCACGATAGGCAAGGTCTCCGACTCCATAAAAACGACGTTCGGACCCGGGGGCATGCAGAAGATGCTGGTGTTGCCGAAGGGGGACGCCACAATTGCCAGCGACGGGCTGGCTATAATCAACAACATGGCCACCTCCAGCCCCATAACCCAGCTCCTCATCGAGGCCGTGCGAACGCAGCACGAGCTGGCGGGGGACGGCACAAAGACAGTCGTAATCCTTGCCGGGGAGCTGCTGAAGAAGGCCGACCTCCTCCTCAAGATGAAGATACATCCGACGACCATCATGGGCGGCTACAACAAGGCGAGGAAGCGCGCGCTCGAGACACTCGAATCGACGGGAATGCGCGTCTCCCTGAAGGACCGTGAGCTCCTCCAAAGCATCGCCAGTACTGCAATAGGCGGACGGCTATCGGGCAAGGAGCGGGAACTGATCGCCAGCCTTGCCGTCGAATCCGTCAGCAAAATTGCGGAGGAGAGCCGCGGCAAGGCGAAGGTCGACCAGGACTGGCTGACCATCCGAAAAAAGGCAGGCGGCAGCGTGGCTGAGTCACGGCTCCTGAGCGCCCTCGTCGTCTACAAAGAGCGGCCCAGCCCCAAGATGCCCTCACGCCTGACCGGCGCAAAGGTGGCGCTGATCGGCTCCTCGCTGGACCCACTCACATACAACAACGACCAGACCCTGCGCGAGTACGAGGTCAATACCCCGTCCCAGCTCCGGGAGATCATCAAGGGCGAGCTGGAATTCAACAGAGGCGTCGTGAAACACACCCTCCGCGCCGGGGCAGCGGTCCTCTTCTGCCAAAAGCGCGTTAGCAAGGCCATCATGAAGCAGTTCGCAGACGCAGGCATACTTGCACTGGAGATGGTCTCTCAGGAGGAGATGCTAAGGCTTGAGAAGGTAACTGGCGCCACGATAGTGACCAATGTCGACTCGCTGGCTCCGGACGACCTCGGGGCGGCCGCGCTTGCGGAGTTCAGGAAGATATCCGGGGACGAGATGCTCTTCATAGAAGGGGCAAGGCGGTCAAAGGTGGCCACCGCCATCCTGAGGGGAGGGACGCCGCAGATAGTCGAGTCCCTTGAGACGATCTACAGGTCCGCGGCGAACGCGGTTGCAAAGGCCGTCGAGGATGGCCGGGCACTCCACGGAGGAGGCGCATGCGAGATGAACCTGTCGACCGACCTGCGCGCATACTCGAAGAGCTTCCCCGGGAAAGAGCAGCTCGCGATAGAGGCGTTTGCGGACGCCCTCGAAGAGATCCCGAAGGCGCTCGCCTCAAACTCAGGGAAGAACCCAATCGACGCGCTGACATGGCTCAGGGCAGGGCACTCTGCCGGCTCCAAGGACCTGTGCATCGATGCCGGAACGAATGCCGCAAAGGCCGTCGACGCCTTCCTTGTAAAGCACCACGCGATAAACGCCGCCTCGGACGTCGCAACGATGGTGTTGGGGATCAGCGACGTCATAGCGGTGACGAACCCGGCAGCGGTGCAGGCCGCCCAGCGGGAGACTGAGGCGGAGCAGAACCGCATTCAAGGGGAGCGGCTGCGGACGGCATTCAAGGAGAACGAGGCGCTCAAGGAGGTCCAAACAATTGACCGGCAGGTAGCCGAGCGCCTGAGCCGGCCTGAAAGCTATTAGCGACGTCCGCCGATCCAATCGCTTCTTTCTTTTTTTATATTGCCGCCGATTTTATTTTTAGCTTATTCTAACATATTTATAACATATATTGATTGATTATAACACACCGTCTTATTAGTTAAAAAAAATACAATTTTTAATATCTATTAAGAGGTGGAGTTAATGAACAAAACAGGAGTAAGTCAAAGGGGAACGCCTTGGAAAGCTTTGAGCGATGACCAAGTGAAGATTCTCGACAATGCCGCATATGAGATCCTCCGCGAAGTTGGCGTCTTTATCGCCGACGACGAGCTCCTCAGGATGGCCGCGAAACTGGGCGGAACAGTCGACCCCGACAAGAAGATCGTGAAGGGGATGCCTGAATACATCATAAGGGAGAATGTTGCAAAGGCGCCTAGGAACTTCGTCTGTGCCGGCCGCGACCCCGAATGGGACATGGTCTTCCAGGGCGGCGGAACGAAGCAGTTCTGGGCTCCCGAGAGCGGCGCTACAGATCGCCTCCAATGGGACCCTGCCAAGAAGAACTATGCAAGAAGAAGGGCAAACGTGAAGGACGTCGCCTATGCCGCCAAAGTCGTTGACGGCGTCGATGACTTCGACTGCAACTGTTATCTCTATGACCTTGGAGAAGAGGGCCAACTTGGGCTGCCGTCCGAGCTGATCAAGACCGACGCGATGCTCAGGAATACCACGAAATTTGCCGGGAACGTCTGCACGACCGTCTCTGACATAAAGGAGTTCGATTACATCGCCAAGCTCCATGCCACGATACAGGGCGACGCCGAGGAGTTCAGGAAGCGCCCGCTCTTCTGGACGGTCTACAACCCTCTGGGCACCCTGCAGATGAACAAGTTCAACAGCTGGTCGCTGCGCAAATCGTTTGAGCACCACTGGCCGATCATGACCGGGGTAGCCGGTGCCGCGCCGCTTACCGGTCCCGCCACCGCCGCTGCAAACGCCGCCATCACTCATGCGGGCCTACTCTGGATCACCGCCATGAAGGGTCTCTACGATCCGGGGACTGCAGTCATGAACAACAACATGGTCTTCTGCCTCGACCCGTTCACCGGGAAGGGGACGCTCACGTCTTCTCACTTCATGCTCGGCTGCTGCGCCATGAACCAGGTCTGGCACGACATCTACGGGCTGCCGATGTGCCAATACACCGGAATCGGCACCTTCAGCCTCGATCAGGAGGCATTCGGTCTGGGCATTGAAATGATGATGCAATCCCTTTACGGGACAGACATGATCATGATACAGCACTCGCAGGAGGCGCTCGATCCGGCCACGATCCCGATATGCGCCGAGATCGCCCACTACGGCAAACACATGATGTCCACCTTCGACCAGATAATCCCCACAAAGGAGAACCTTGCCCTCGAGCTAGCCAAGCAGGTTGGAGCCACAGGCGAGGGATGGATGACCACCGACTTCAACATGGCCCGCCTCGACCTCTTCTACAAGACCCTGACCCTCGAACAAAGGTCGCCCGACGTTTGGGTCAACGAGGGCTCGCCCTCATGGACGCAGGTCCTCTGCAGGGAGAAGCTCAAGGAGTACGAGCAGCACGAGCCGACCCCGTTGCCGAAGGACATCAACGAGAAGCTGGACGCGATCGTCAAGGAAGGCACAGACCTCCTGAAGAGGAAGTAACCCCTTCCCTTCCTTCCTTTTTTTCCAGCTGCGAATTCTGGCGCGAACTAAAACCAAAAAAAAAAACAAAAACAAAAACAAAAAAAGGGCGGCTTAAGACCCCTTCACGACGAACTTGGAGTAGTCGTACACCTTATCTGGGCACGCCGCAGCGCACTTCTTGCACGCAACGCCGTCGCAGTACTCCGTCCTTATCGTCGCCGTGAAGCCGCCGTCCTTATCCCCCTCCACCTTCAGCGCCTTCTCTATGCAGGCCTTCTCGCACGAGAGGCAGCCTGTGCACTTGTCGAAGGCCGCCGTCATGGTCGTGCCAATGTCCCTCACTATGTGGAGGCCCTTGCTTCCGAGGTTGGGTATGTCCCTCACGACCACCTTGTGTATATTCGGCGTTACCGTGCACTCGGGGTATTCTGGCAGCTGGTACATGCTGAGGAACATCTTGTAGTCGTCCATCGATATGCCCTCCCAGAAGCCGAGCTCGCAGATGTAGGCATTCTTGAACGCCTCCTCGACAGGGAAGAGCACGTGCGTCCCCTTGAGCCGGTCCGCGATATCCTGGGCGTCGTCGATGACACTGAGGTCCTTGGCGATGTCGCATGCGAAGGCGAGCGAGGTGTTCCCGACCTGGTATATGTCCTTGACATTGGGCGGGACCAATCCTACCCCCTGCGCCTTTATCGGGTCGACATACGTGCCGCCGGCCCCCGCCATGTATGCCGTCTGGATGTCGCTCATCTTCAGCCCAACGTGGTTCAGAAGGGTGAGGTGCCCCGCCCTGAACGCGCCGAATGCCTTGCCCACCTCGCAGAGGTCCTTCTCGTTGAAGTCTATCTCACCATTGAAGAGGTGTATCTTGCTGTCGGCGGTCGCGATTTTGGGCAGCTTTATGAAGCCCGCCTTCATGCCCGTGTAGGCCAGCGCTATCGTTCCCGTCCCGGTCAGCCCTTTGGGCTCGACATAATCCGCCCCCCTCCTTGTGATGCGCCAAGTCTTCGGGTTCAGCGCGTATGCGCGCTGCCCCATCATGGCGTTGTCAAGAACCGTGATGCTGAGCTCCCCGTCGATCGCGTTGATGTCCGATATCGCCCCTGGCGAGGCGAGCATGCCCTTCCCGATCTCCTGCCCCTCGATAGCGGGGCCTGCGGCCGCCGAGCCGGTGTATATCTCATCCCCGACCTTCAGGCCTATCTCGGCGTTCGTCCCGTAATCGGTGACCAGCGCCGTCTCCCTCCTGTCGAGCATGCCTGACTTGAATATCATGGCTATCGCGTCCGCGCCGATCATGTGCGCCACAGCCGGCGGGATGCATACCTGGGTCGACGGTTTGACCGACTCCAATCCGATCTTGCCGGCATCGAGGATTGCCGTCTTCCTCTCCGGTCTCGTCAGGCCCAGGCGCTTGAGGGTGTTCTCCCCCCCGAACGCGAGGTCGCGGATCTCGATGTTCTGGAATATGGACATCTGGATGGGGTTGCCGCAGGCGGCGATCCTCTCGACCTGGCCGGGCTCCACGTCTAGGCTCCTTATGACCGAATCAACGGCACGCACGACGATGTCGTGGCCGACATCCCTCCCGTTGTTGAGGCAGAAGTCAAGGTGGTCGATCACGTTGCTGCCGGGGAGTGGGTGGCGCAGAGTGATTGCCGTGGACAGCACCTTCTTCGTCTCAAGCTCTATCGCCTGGGTGCGTATGCCGCTCGTGCCTATGTCAAGACCAATTACAATCGCCATGCTATTCAATCCTGAGATTAGTTTGGTCAGAATTTACTTGATAAGCGTATTGAATATCTTTTAACATAATTACACATGCTTTAACACATGTTGGACGCACTTCCCGCCGCGCCGGTGCGCCGCCGAGTATGGTCCATGTGCCGCACTCCCAGCACTCCTCATTTTGCCGGGTCGCCTGCCGCGCCCCCCGTCGCTTTGCCTGCACATGCCAACGCTAAAATAAACAGAGCAAGCATACCTATACCACGAATCCACGGACGTGTTGCCAATGAACGCCTCAGAGTATCTCTTGGATCGCCTTGCCGACTACAAGGTTGACCACATATTCGGAATCCCTGGCGATTATATTCTCCCCTTCTTTGCCCACGCCGAAGCTAGCGGCATCAGGATGGTGACCACCACCCACGAGCCGAGCGCGGGGTACGCCGCCGACGCGTATGCGAGGACAAAGGGCCTTGGCGCGGCAGTGGCGACCTACGGGGTCGGCGCCCTCAACATGCTGAACGCGACTGCCCAGGCATACGCCGAGCGCTCGCCGACCCTCTTCATCTCCGGCGCCCCCGAGATCAGCGGGAGGAGCCCAGACAAGCTCCTGCACCACGAGGTGAAGCACTGGGACACCCAGATACGCGCCTTCAGCGAGATGACCTGCGCCGCCGTCAACCTCGTGGACGGCGCCAAGGCATGCGAGCAGATAGACACCGTGATCGACGATGTCATGCGGCTCAAGCGGCCGGGCTACATCGAGCTGCCCCGGGACATGCAGAAGACTGAGGTCGAGCGCCGGAGGGTCGTGAGGACCTACCTCAAGAGGGGGGACGACTTCGAGAAGAACCTCGCAGACGCCACCTCAAAGGTCATCGGGATACTCAACGGCAGCAAGAGGCCCGTCATCTATGCGGGCGTAGAGATCGACAGGTTCGGGCTGAGGAGCGAACTCATCCGGTTTGCCAAGAAGGCGAACCTGCCTGTTGCCACCTCCCTCCTCGGCAAGAGCGTCTTCCCCGAGACCCACCCCAACTTCGTCGGCATATACATGGGCGCCATCGGGTCGCAGCGCGCGAGGGAGATGGTCGAGAACTCCGACTGTGTTCTGCTCCTCGGCGGATTCATGACCGACTTCGACAGCGGCCTCTTCACGATGAGGATCCCTGACGACAACCTCATACTCGCCGACGCCAGCCAGCTGCTGGTGAGGGGCGAATCCTTCCCCGGAATAACGCTGCCGGACCTCATGCGGTCGTTGCTCCTGAGCCCGGGCATAAACCCGCGCGAGCCGCCCGCAAGGCAGCCGGCCGACAGCAAGGCCGCCCAGCCCCAGCAGGGCTCAGGCCTGAGCGCGGGCTCGATAATCGAGGCGCTCAACGGCTTCGTTGGGGACGAGATGGCGGTGGTAACTGACGTGGGCGACTGCCTCTTCTCGTGCGTGGACCTCAAGGTCAACCGGTTCCTCGCCCCAGCCTTCTACGCCAGCGTCGGCTTCGGCGTCCCTGCCGGGCTTGGCATGGGGCTGGCGGACCTCACGCGCCGCACCGTGGTCCTCGTCGGCGACGGGGGATTCCAGATGACCGGCGTGGAGCTGAGCACGGCGAAGAGGCTCGGCATAAACCCCATAGTGATCGTTTACAACGACGCCAAGTACGGCACGCTAGAGGCCATGCGCGCAGGAATGAAGAGCTTCGACCTCCCGGTCTGGGACTACTCCGGACTGGCAAAGGCGATCGGATGCGACGGCTGCGCGGCGTCGACACCGCAGGAGCTGAAGGGCGCGCTCCAGTCTGCCCTGAGTTCCCGGGTGCCGTACGTCATCGACGCGAAGCTCTCGGGCGCCCGCTCCAACACGCTGCAGCGCCTAGGGGGCCTTGTAGGCAAGAAGACCGCGTGAGCCCGGCGATGTAAGCCACTCTTAAATAGCATGAGCATAGACGCAATCTGTCCGGGCGGTCATCATATGGGCGAGCACGAGGCGTTCGAGAAAGAGATCGTTGACTACGCGAAGACCATCTTCAGGGGATATCCGCAATACGAGGGATATCACGACTCGCTGATACGCGAGATGACGGCGCGGGCGCAGGCATCCCCCATCTACGCGGGCAGGGTCTCCAAGATATCCGGAATCAGCGAGCTCAACGAACTCCCCCTGCTCTTCTACGACCGCATCTTCGGCGCCATAAAGCAGCAGGGCCTCGACGCGGTCCTGCTCGCAAAGCCTGCCCAGTACTGGCAGACCTCCGGCTACACCGGCGAGCCGAAGCGCTTCTACTACAGCGCCGCCGATGTGGACCACCTCACGAGCACATTCGCTGTATTGGGATACGCGATGGGGGTCCGCCCGTGGACGCCCTACTGGAACTTCGGCGCCCGCGACCCGCTCCTCTCCAACAAGCTCTTCGAGGTGGGCGCCAAGAAGCTGAAGATCGAGAAGTACCTTTCCACCCCCCTGGGGAGCCAGGCCGACTTCTTCGAAGCCATGCGGAGAGCCTCCAAGGGAGGCCACTTTGACGTCGCGACCGGCACCCCCCTCCTGTATATGCTGATGGCGAGGGTGGCGAACGACCCGTCTTATGCCGAGAGCGTCGTGCTGCGCGCCGTGAAGGCACAGATCGGCCTCCCGGAGTTCCTCGCGAAGCTCATCGTCAAGTACCTGCTTAGGGGCGTTGACTACCCTGCCCTCAAGAAGCTCGTCGAGAGCATGACGATAGGCCTGTCCTACACCGAGCCCATCGCGCCCAACATCGAGACTCTCTCAAGATACTACCCGAAGATGAGGTTCTTCGACTGCTTCGGGAGCACGGAGGCCCCTGTCCAGGGCGTCCAGATATTCAGCGGGAGGCCGGGATTCGCCTACCTCCTGACGAACGTGATCCCCGAGATGGCGAAGCCGGAGGACATCCTGAATGCGCGTAAGGACCTGTCGGCAAAGGTGACTGCTACCCCATGGACGGACTGGCATGCCGGCATGCGCGGCGAGCTGGTCATAACGCGCCCCGGCGAGTGCCTCCCGCTCATCAGGTACCCCACCGGCGACATCATCGAGGTCATCGACCCCGCCTGCGAGCACAAGGTCAAGCTCGATTACGGCGACCTGTCCTTCACGCTCCCCGTCGTAAAGTTCCTGGGCCGATCCGTGGACCTGGTCGACTTCGAGGTCTCCGACGAGAAGGGGGACTTCCTAGGCGGCAGGATCTACTCAAGCGTCGTCAACGAGCACCTCCTCAGGCTGCCCAACATCAGGTGGTGGGAGTTCTACAAGGTGGGCACCGTCCCGGCGAAGCTCGTCTTCGTGATAATCCCTGAGAAGCCGGTCGACGACGAGGAGGCATTCCGGTCAAGAATCATCAAGAGCCTGAACCAGATCGACTCCTTCCTCAGCATAGGGCTTACGCTGGACCTCGTGAAGGTTGTGATAACGAAGCCATCCGCCTACAGGCTGGTAGAGGATGAGATCGACCGGAGAGTGCGGAGCGGCCGCTCCCTTGGCCAGCTCAAGCCCCGGCGCGTCATGTCGGTGGCCAACGACGACGAGCTCAATGCTGCCATCAGGGAGAAGGTCGCGTCCCCCTGAGCCGCCTAATCAGAGCTTGCTGCCACACTTGGGGCAGTAATCCGCATCGGCGATGCCCTTCTCGCCGCACTTCGCGCAGTCGATGCGCACCTTGCCCTCCCTCACCTTGGTGACCGCCTGATCGAACTCCTTGGCGATCTGCGAGAACGCCTTCTCCATCTCCTTGCCGGCCGCGGCGAACGCGTCCCTGATCTCCTCAGTCGGGACCCTGACGCCTGCCGCCTTGCCTGCCTCGGTCCTTATGCCGCAGCGGGGGCAGTAGTAGTCGTCTGCCGCGAGCTGTTTTCCGCACTTTGTACAGAAGACCAAAAACCTCACCCTGTAAGACTCGCAGGCGATCCATTTATCGCTGACCCCTGCGGGCGCACCAGATTACGTTATTAGGCATATGCAACAAATGTATGCTGGTGGATTATCATGCCAGCCGGATCTGGCGACGTCTATCCTAAGTTCCGGGCGGCCGCGGTGCAGGCGGCGCCCGTTTTCCTTGACCGTGATGCTACCATCAAGAAGATGGACGACCTTGTCATGAAGGCGAAGGAGAAGGGCGCCGACATCGTCGTGTTCGGGGAGGCTTTCGTCTCCGCCTTCCCCATATGGAACATGGTCTACGCTCCGGTCGACCAGCACGAGTTCTTCAAGAAGCTCTTCGAGAACTCCGTCGAGATACCCGGGCCGCACCTGAAGATGATCGGAGAGGTCGCCCGCAGGCACAACGTCTTCCTCTCCGTTGGCATCAACGAGAAGGGGCCCATAAGCATGGGCGCAATGTGGAACACGAACCTCCTCTTCGACCGGGAGGGTCGCCTGCTAAGCAAGCACCAGAAGCTCGTCCCGACGTGGGCCGAGAAGCTGACGTGGGCAAGGGGTGACGGATCATCCCTCCGCATCGTCCCGACGGAGATCGGCCGAATAGGCGTGTTAAACTGCGGCGAGAACACAAACCCGCTTGCTCGATTCACGTTACTGGCTCAGGGCGAGCAGGTGCACATAGCGACCTATCCTCCGGCATGGCCCTTCAAGCGGATGGGCCTCGCTGGGAACTACAACCTTACGGAGGCAATACGGATCAGATCCGCCGCGCACTCGTTCGAGGGCAAGGTGTTCAACATAGTATCATCCTGCATCCTCGATGGGGATGCAATCGACCAGGTCTCGAAGGGGAACCCTGATACAAAGGGGTTCTTGGAGCGCGCACCGCCGCCGATCTCGCTCATACTCGGTCCCACCGGCGAGATGATCGCCGAGCCGGTAATCGGCAAGGAGGGCATGGTCGTCGCCGACATCGACGTGGCGCAGTGCATCGAGCAGAAGCAGGCACATGATATCGTCGGCTATTACAACCGTTTCGACATCTTCCGCCTTGAGGTGGATTTTACGCCAAACTTGCCCATCTGGCCCAAGGGGCTACATGAGGAGGCGCCACCTGAAGAGGAGGAAGAAAGCAACAGCGAGAAGCTCAACGACTAAACTCCGGTCGCACCGGAGCGAAAATACTACAACACGCAGCAGAAGGCACGAACCGCCATTTTCAATGGTGCCGTATTAACTGATACATGTCGCCATAAGTTGAATTATTCGCCCTTCCTTTTTTCTATTATGACAATAAGCTTATTAGCTGTTGGATGGATAATCCAACCATAAGATTTGTGGTGATCCAATGACATCGACCACTAATAAAATTATAATTGCGTCAGTCATCGTCATCTTAGCCATAGGCGCAGTCAGCGCCGCTGCGTTCTATACCGTAAACAACCAGCTCTCAACCGTGCTTGGGCAGCTGTCCGCACTGAACAGCCAGATCTCTAGCATGAGCGGCCAAATCAACTCCCTAAATAATACCCTCACCGGTCTGACAAACGCGCAGACCGAGATAATGAACATCATCCAGACACTTATCGACTCAACATACCCGATGACAATAACCGACGCTGCTGGCAGGGCTATCACGCTCTATTCTGCACCTGAACGGATAGTCTCCGGAGCGCCCTCCGTAACTGAAATACTCTTTGCCCTCAACCTGTCGCAGCAGGTGGTTGGGGTCGACTCGTACTCCGACTACCCGCCGGAGCTGCTTAGCCTTGAGGCGACAGGCGCTATCCAGGTCGTTGGCGGGGTCTCAACACTGGACGTGGAGAAGGTAGCCGCCTTGGCTCCCGATCTGGTCATCATCGATTACGGCATGCAGGGGCAGTTCATCGACACGCTAAGTGACTTGGGTCTCACCGTCATTGCCCTAAAATCTGACTCGATCCTTGTAGTTGAGCAGAATATCCTCCTGCTCGGAAAAATAAACGACCGGTCCAGCGAAGCCGTTGCGATCGTGGGCGAGATCGAGAGCACTGTCCAGTCGATCACTGCAAGCCTTGAGGGCGTGAATGATACCCGCGTCTTGGAGCTGATGTGGCTCGACCCAATGTATACAACCGGCTCCGGGACCTACCTCAACGAGATAATCGAGATAGCCGGCGGCACAAACATCATGGCCGACAAGTCTGGATGGGGCGTAACCAACCCCGAGGAGATCCTCCTGAAGAACCCCGACGTCGTCATCTTTGACACCATGTACCTCTCCATGACCTACTCCGAGGTCTTTGGAACCTTCACAGCATTGGAGGGTTTCGAGAACGTAAACGCCATCATAAACGGGGATGTTTACGTCCTGACGAACCAATCGGCAAACCTCGTTGAGAGGGCCGGACCAAGGATCGTTGACGCCATCAAGCTAATGGCATGCATCCTTCACCCCGACATCTTCAACGTGACCATCCCGACACTGCTCGGCGATGACTACCCCAACTACATAAGGTGACGGCTTGGTGGAGACGACCATAAGGCAGAAGAGGTACAGATTCGTCGTTTACGCTGCTGTCCTCTCTCTTGCCTTGCTCTCCCTTTTTTTTATCTCCGTCATGATCGGCAGTGTCTGGTTCTCTCCTGAAACCGTAGTGGGCGTATTCTTTGGGACTGAAGGTAGCTCCACGATAACGAGCATCATCATGGGGTACCGCGTCCCACGCGTCCTGTTCGCACTCTTCACCGGCTTGGTCTTGGGCATATCTGGGGGAGTCATGCAGACGCTCACTAGGAACCCTCTGGCTGACCCATACATCACCGGGCTTGCTTCCGGCGCCGCCCTCGGTGCGGCGGTTGCCTTCGTGATGCCTGGCATTCCGCTCTATGCCATTCCGATCTTCGCATTTGCGGGTGGCATCTTAATGCTCATGCTCGTTATGTTCATATCAAGGAAGGCTGGCAGCGGACCGCTCAACTTCATACTGGCAGGATTGGCGGTAGGAACCGTCGCCAGCGCCTTCCTCATGATCATCATAACGTCCGCGAGCAATGCGTCGCACGGCATCCTCTACTGGCTCTATGGATCGTTCTCGACGTCGAGCTGGTCTGATCTCTGGACTGCCGCCTTCATTGCGACGCCCTTCTTGATATTCATGCTGCTCAAGTCAAGAGACCTTAACATACTCATCTTCGGGGAGGACCATGCTAAGCAGTTGGGGATAAACTCACACCGATTGTGGGTCGCCCTGCTGTTATCGCTCAGCATCGCCGTCTCTGCATGCGTGGCATTCTGCGGCGTGATCGGCTTTATCGGTCTTGTGGCGCCGCACATAATGCGGTTGCTGGTCGGGTCCGACAACCGCTTCGTCTTGCCCCTGTCAGGCATGATGGGTGCGATCCTCCTGATAGTGTCTGACGACATCGTCAGGAGCCCATTAAACCCGCTCTTCGAGATGCCCGTGGGTAGCATGACCGCCCTTATCGGCGTCCCGTTCTTCATTTACCTGTTGATCAAAAGAGGGAAGAACTTTGACCTCTGAAGAGCCTGCTCTCTCTCTGGAATGCGTGACCGTCGAATTAGGCGGAAAGAGGATCTTGGATAATATCAACGCCAAAGTGATGGCTGGGGAGGTATTCGGCATAATCGGTCCGAACGGCTCTGGAAAAACGACTCTCCTCAAGTGCGTATCCCGGACGATCTCTCCCATTAGCGGCCGCATATCCATACGGGGGAAGCCGATAGATGCCTATTCCGACAGGGACTTCTCAATAGAGGTTTCGGCAATGCTCCCCCACTGGCCGAGCGGCTTCAGCATAGACGCATATGAGATCGTGCTTATGGGCTGCAGGAACCGGACCAAAGGCATCTGGTGGGAGGGCGGCGAAGAGTTATCTGTCGTAGACGGCGTCCTCAGGCAGCTGAACGCCACGAACCTCATTCACAGGGACTTCGACACCCTTAGCAGTGGTGAGCAGCGCAAGATACTCATTGCGAAGTCGCTCGCGCAGCGGACAGGCATCGTCCTGCTTGATGAGCCCGTGGCATATTTGGACCTCAAGCACAAGCTGGAGGTCATGGAGGTCATGAGGGACTTGGCCAGCAGCGGACATACCGTGGTCATGTCCCTCCACGAGCTGGAGCTTGCATCGAAGTACTGCGATCACCTGCTGGCTTTGGACTCGGGAAACGTGAAGTTCTTCGGCACGCCTAGGGAGGTCGTGACGGTCGACCTCCTCCGGGAGGTCTATGGAGTCCAGGCATACGTAAGGTGGGATGAGGCGTGCAACTTTGCCACGATAATACCGCGCAGCTCCAAAGATAGACGAGGTGGATAGAAATGGCTACAAACGATCTTATCGATGAGCTTAATGAGCTAATCATTGGTACCCTCCGTAGGGGCGTATTTGACGGCATCCTCCTATCCGGGGGGATCGACAGCAGCCTTGTGGCTTGCCACGCATACACGATGGCGCCTCTTACTGGAGTGACGATGGCGCTGGACCGCGCTAATGCCCCTGATCTGTACTACTCCGAACTGGTCGCCAAGAGGACCCGCATAAACCATGTTCCCGCCTCTTATGACATGGAAACGGCAGAGGCTGCCGCGCGTGAAGTAGTCCAAGTTATGAAAACATTCGATCATGTGGAGATACGAAACGATATCACAATCCTGCTGGCGCTCAAGAGGCTGAAGGAAGCCGGCATAAGCAAGGTTCTGACCGGCGACGGAGGAGACGAGCTCTTCGCCGGCTACAGCCACATGCTGGCGATGTCCCCAGAAGCGCTTCGTAAATACATCGGGTCATTGACCAAGCGGTGGCGATTCTCATCCATAGCGCTCGGCAGGGCAATCGGCGTGACCGTTGTACCGCCGTTGATCGATGAAAAAATCGTCGAGTTCGCATTGAAGTTGCCCTATGAATACTTGGTGCGTGAACGATACGGCATGCTCTGGGGAAAATGGGTCCTAAGGTCTGCCTTGGAGCGGTTCGGTCTTGGCGAGGTTGCCTGGAGGGAAAAGGCTCCAATAGAGAAGGGGAGCGGGAGCGAGCGGCTCAGCATCGCCTTCCAGAAGAAGCTGGGCGAGGGAATCCATGACATCAAGCGCGAAGCCGAGGTCGAGGGCGTTAGATTCTGGAGCGATGAGCAGATCTACTTCTATCAGCTATACCGGGAGCTGGTTGGCAATATCCCCCGGCCCTGTAGCGACGATGAGGCACGCTGCCCTCGTTGCGGAGCGGCAAAGCCAGAACGCCTTGCATTCTGCCGGGTCTGCGGCTACTGCGAATCTAAAGGCGAGGTCCTATGAAAGGGGCGGCATTCTTCTCCGGGGGAAAGGACTCGGTCTATGCCATAATGAAGGCAAAAGAATGTGGGATCCCCGTAGATGTGCTTATCTTCAGCGTATATGATTTTCCGAGACCCAGTCCGCATTTCGTTAACTTCAAAATAGTGGAATCCATCGCGCAGGAGATGGGCTTACCGCTCGTTGTAAACAGGATGAAAAAGGGCGAAGAGGTCAAGAGAACAAGCGATCTGCTCGAAGAGCTAGGCGTGAGCCACATAGTTACCGGCGACATCTTCGCAGCCCACCTCCAATGGTTCTCTGAGATCTGCGCCCCCCTGCAAATATCCTACCATACGCCGCTTCTGCTCGATGGCACCAAGGACAGTCGTGCAGTCATCCTTGACGAGCTCGCCTTGGGGATACGCCCGCTGCTCGTGCATGTGGACGGTAGCCGCCTGCCAAAGGAATACCTTGGAAAGGTAATCGACAGGCGCCTTATCGAACGCATAAGCAAGACATCTGACCCTTGCGGCGAAAACGGCGAGTACCACACCTTGGCAATAGGCTTCCCTATGATGGGGAGATCTGTCAGCGTTGAAGACTCCGAGCAATTCAGTATAGGGTTTCACCATTACCTCAAGATAAATCGTTTCAGTATGAAGTAAGAGGCGCATGTCATGTCTGCTATGGCTCAACACGGTGGAGAGGTGCTCCTGATCTCAAAGGAGATGGCAATCCCGCTTACTGCATTGAAGGACTTCAGCCTGAACGCCAATCCATACGGTCCTCCGAAAGCAGTCATCAGTGCCATAAATGCGCACCTCAATCTGATCAGGTTCTACCCTGACCGCTCTTACGCGGGTCTAAAGGAAGCCATCGCATCCTCCATCCATGCCCCTCCAGCCAATGTGATTGTGGGCAATGGCTGCACCGAGATCATACACGCATTCATGTCAAGGTTCATCCGGAAGGGGTCGTTGCTCCTCTGCCTCCCCACTTTCAGCGAGTATGCGGCAGCCGCTGAGGCGCTTGGCATCAGTGTCTGCCTAGTTGAACCAAAAGGGGTCAGAGTGGATATAGACGCTCTAAAGGACGAGGCAACGACCAAGCGGGCATCGTGCATCATACTGTGCAACCCAAACAACCCTACAGGCGAGTTGATCCCTCGGCAAAAGGTGAAGGAAATCATCGAACTTGCCCTGCGCGAGGGTCTCTATTTGATGGTTGACGAGGCATACATGGACTTCGCAGACGCCGGGTCGGACGCCTCTGTGGTTGACTTGGCGACATCCAGCGATTGCTTGGCTGTATTGAGGTCGCTGACCAAGCCGTATGGATTCCCCGGGCTGAGAGTGGGCTATGCCGTGTGCGGCAGCAACATCGCTTCGAGGTTCGACAAGACTGCCGTGAGCTGGCGCGTCGGAACTCTTGAGGACTGCGCAGGAATCGCGGCGCTGAACGACCAAGAGTTTCTCGCATCCTCAAAGATGAAGATGGCGCAGGAGAAGCGTTTCCTAATGGACGGCATCTCTGAAATCGGATGCCTAAAGGTGTTGGAGTCGAAGAGCAACTTCTTGTTCATAGACCTCACCGAGAGCGGCTTCAGCCCAAAGAACCTCAAGTGGCGCCTCCTCTCGCACGGTGTTCTAATCAGGGAGCTCAGTGATGTAAAAGGCATATCGCATAACTTCATCAGGATATGCGTGAGAGACCGGACGGATAACCGCCTGATACTCGACTCGCTCCGTAACATAATAACGCCGAATATATCGAGCATGGGGAAGCGAGGCTGCCCTTACTACCCCTGCCACTTCCCAGATCAGGCTTGCAGCTTCTGCAAGTGCCCGTTCTACCCGTGCCTCGACAACCTGACGGGCGGATTCTTCGCCCGGCGCACCACGAGCGGAATAATCTGGAGTTGCAAGGGGTGCGAATGGATACACCGAAAGGAAGTCGCCGGATTCGTCGAGGGCGCATTATCGGAGGCTGAGCTGGACATCCGGCGCGCAACCTCCGATGAGCTCTTAGGCGTGAGAAAAAGAGCCATGAAGGCCTGCCCCCCATGATTGTCGATGGCGCACTAATACTGCTCTTGGCACTCGCGATAGACTTGGTGATGGGAGAGCCGCCGCAGAAGGTCCATCTTACGGTCTGGATGGGGTGGCTCATAGAGCGGCTTGAGCATCCTATGAGGAGGCTGTTCAAGAACGAGAAGGTAGGCGGTGCCGCTCTGGCATCGGTCTCCATGGTCGCCTTTGTCGCGCCCTTGATCTTGGGCCTGTACATTCTGCACTCCTATAGCTGGGCGCTCTACATAGTGGCATCGGCATTCCTGCTAAAGACAACCTTCGCATTCAGGAGCATGTTTGGGCATGTAATGCCCATCCTTAACAACCTTGAGACCAACTTGGATGAGGCCAGGCGTCATGCCTCCCGGGTCGTGCGGAGGGACACCTCCAAGCTGGGGGCGCCCCTGATCGCATCGGTTGCCGTTGAGACTGTTGCGGAGGGGTTTGTGGACGGCACCCTCTCCCCGCTCTTCTATTATTGCCTGTTTGGGGTCCCTGGGGCGGTGGTATACAGAGTCATCAATACGCTTGACTCCACTGTTGGCTACCTTGATGCCCGCTACGCCCGCTTCGGGTGGCTCTCGGCAAAGCTTGACACGATCGCGAATTACCTTCCTGCTCGTATCTCTGTGGCATTATTCGCGTGTGCCGCCCTCTTACTGAGGCTCGACTGGCGTGGGGCGATCAGGATCGCAAAGAGGGACCATGCCATCACCAAGAGCCGGAATGCAGGGTGGCCCATGTCTGCCATGGCCGGGGCGCTGAACGGGAGGCTTGAGAAGGTCGGGTCATACGCGCTGGGGGACCCCGTATCGCCACTCTGTTCCCGAAAGATAATGGAATCCCTGCGAATCTTTGCCTTAGCAACTTCATTGCTCTGCATCACGATCCTGGCATTCACATATTTATGGGGTGTTATGTTTGGAACAGGAACTACTTGACGGCGTAACTCTATCTATAAGCAGAGACGCGCTGGCGATCACTGCCAAGAGAGAGATGAAGACGTTCAGCTCGGCAGCGGTCAACGGGGGGGCACAGCGGTCTAGGACAATCTTAAACCTGAAGGTCGACAAGAACTTCAACGAGGATGTCGGCGTCCACTTCAAGAGCCGGATCGCCTCGATGGGGGCTGCCGAAGACTCCGTCTGCCTTATGACTGCCGCAGACGTTACAAAGGCGGCGGTAGCGATCGATGCCGCAGACAGCCTCAGGATGGCGGTCGTGGTCACCGCGGGCACTTCGAACGCAACAAACATAGCCGAGAGTGATGCCATCCATGCCGCCGGCACCATCAACATCATAATCCTAGTGAATATGGGCATGACCGACGCGTGCATGGCAAACGCGATAATTGCCGCCACCGAAGCCAAATGCAGTGCCCTGGCATCGCTCGACGTGAGGAGTATGTTCTCAAAAGGCGCCGCAACTGGCACCACATCAGACGCGATGGTGGTCGCCTCTCTGCAGGAGGGCTCCCGGCTCTGCCTCTATTCCGGGGCAGCCACTGCTCTGGGCCAGCTGATCGGCAAAAATGTCAAGAGGGCTGTCAGGGCGGCAATAATGTCGCATGACAGCCTCCTCCCCCACCGGCCTCTCGAAGCAAGGCTCGCGGAAAGGGGCATCAGCGTTGAAGACCTCGTGTCCGCTGCAATGGTGATGTATGTCCCGCACCCGGCCGTCCCACAGGAGGATGCAAGGACCATCGTCCGCCAGCTCCTTGATGAGGCAATGGACGACGTGAACATAGCGTCCCTCATAATGGCTGCGATAAGGCTCAACGAAGACGGCGCCTCCGGCCTCATACCCAACATGCCCGAGGCGACCTACAACTCCGACCCCGTGCACCTCGTGGCCGACGAGATGATCGGAACTCTGATCAGCATGCAGATCGCCGGCTACTACGGCCTCTTCGAGTTCTACCGATTCGACAGGAAAAAGCCGGGCATCTTGGGCGTCCTGCCACCCTTCCTCGACGATGCCTTGGGGGCGCTGATCGCTGGGGTTTCCAGCAAGATGTACAGTGAGGTTATCAAGAGGCACCGCGAATGAGCGTCATCAACGGTCTCAGGGCAGTCCTCTCCTTCCTCACGATAATCCCCGTGAGATCGTCCTCCATAGATGAGATGGCTAGGCACGCATACCTCTTTCCAGTGGTAGGGGGGCTCGTGGGCCTCGTTTGCGGAACCGTGGGCCTCTTCGCATTCAACCTCTTGCCCGATCAGCTCGCCGGGTGGGCTGTCATAGGGTGCCTGGGGCTGATCACCGGCCTCACCCACTTCGACAGCCTGCTTGACCTCGGGGATGGCCTCATGCTGAGGGGGACGCAAGAGAGGCGCCTGCAGGCTCTGCATGATAAATACCATGGAATCGGCGGCACATTCCTGCTATTGTTCTCCATCGTCGTTACTCAGTCGCTGGTGGTCTCTGCAGGGGGGGCTATCCTGACCACTCTCATCGCAGCCGAGGCGCTGTCCAAGTTTTCAATGGTCTTACTGGGGTGCCTCGGGAAGCCCGGGCCTGAAGGGATCGGCGCAACCTTCATCAAGGCGCTAAGCAAACGGAAGTCGCTATACGCCGCTGCCTGCGCCTCCATATCGCTCCTGTTGAGCGTCCCCCTCTACCCACTCGGCAGCGCCATAGCATTCGTGTCCGTTGCGACCTTCACGGTGCTGATCAAGCGTTTCCTCATCCGGATATTCGGCTGCATAAACGGCGACATGATGGGCGCATGTGGCGAGTTCGCGCGGATGATATCCTTGTTCGCCCTCATCTATGTGGTCGTGGCATGATATGATTCTGAAGTCGCTGGTCATGGCCGGTGGCAGAGGAAGCCGGCTGAATCTGGGCCTCGAAAAGCCGATGCTCAGGCTGAACGGGGTTCCAATGATCGACTTCGTCATCTCTGCGTTGGAAGGGGCGTCCTCAATCGACGAGATCTATGTGGCGGTCTCTGAGCGCACGCCGGCGACCGCGCGCCACCTCATGACGAGCGCACGCACGTGGGTGATAAAGACCGCAGGCACAGGTTACCATGAGGATCTGGCTCAGGCCATCCGAACAATAGGGTCATTCAATTGCCTGACGGTCTCTGCGGATCTGCCTGCCCTCAAACCCGGCGACATAGACTTCGTGGTCATGGAGTATGCCGCCCGCAGGAAGCCATCGCTCTCCGTAGTTGCCCCCGCGGAGGAGCTGCGCGCGAGAGGGATCGAACCTTTCTCTACCATCCGACTGAATGGGGAGGATGTAGTGCCATGCGGAATTAACGTCATCGATGGCTCAATGATCGGCGAGCGCTATATCGAAGAATCGATGCTCGTCGTTCATTCTCCTCGGTTCTTCGTGAATATAAACACCGTCCGTGATCTTGATCTACTGCGCGCCATCGAGGGGTTCGATTTCAGAGCCGCAGGCGGGGGTCACGGATAAGTCGGGTTTCGCCATTCACGATTCGTTGGTAAAGCTCCCCGCCGCCCAAGCAGCCCCCCTTGGCCAATTCCGTGAATATGGGCATCACAAGCCTTCCTGATACCCTGCCAAGTGCTCCCTTCATTGCCTCCCTCTCGCTGTACCTGTCGACGCCATCGCGGATGAGGTTCGGGGCCTCTATGCTCAACGGCACCGGGTCCGCGGTATGCTCACGGCACTCTGTGGATGTCGTGTGGTCGGCGATGATCATCAGGCAAGAATCCCCTCCGTCCAAGCCACCCCTGATTGCACCCACCATGCCGTTCATCCTCTTGATGATTGATACCTTTCCGTCCATGTTTCCATCATGGCTAGCCTCATCTGCCCCCTGCACATGCACCAGTACGAAATCATGACCTCCTATCGCTCGAAGTGCCGCCTCTGCCTTCGCCTGCACGTCCGTGTTCAGATCGCCAGTTGCCCCCTCCACATTGCAAACTTTAAAACCGGAGAGCCTGCAGATCCCTTTGATGAGCGCGGTGCCCGAGACACACGCCCCCCTCAGACCAAATATGCTGCTGAACTGCTTAAGCGCGGCTGCAGACCCGCCGCCCCATGGTATGATCGCGTTGCACCTGCATTCCCCTCCGTCACGGTCTACCCCCTTCAAACCTAGACCGGACAGGGTATCCTTGGCGCCCCGCACGAACTCATCGAGCACACCCGCCGCCTCCCTCTCCCTCTCGACCCGGCTGAGGCTGCACAAGACGGCGCCCGCCCTTGGCATCTGGCCCCAACTCTTGCATGACTGGTCGACCCCCCTCAATATCAGGATACCCTTGAAGCCCCCTGTGTGCCAGAAGCATAATTTCACACCCCTCGCACCGCGGAGCCGCATACCATCTATGGCACACTCGACCGCCTCCCCGTCCGTCTCTGATATTGATACCCTAGGATCTATGACGGTACCAGTGCCGTCCACCCTCGCCAGGTTGCACCTGAACGCCAACTCTCCATGCCTTAAATCAATTCCCGCCCCGGCCGCCTCCAACGGCCCCCTGCCGGTGTATGATGCGGCTGGATCCTGCCCAAGTATCGTCAGGTGGGCGATGTCGCTTCCAGCGGCGATCCCCGGCGCTACCGGGTCGAGAAGCCCGGATACGCCCCCGGAGGCAATTCCGTGGAAGTGAGCGGGGTCGGCAGCCTCCAGCGGCGTTCTATATCCTAGGCGTTCGATCGGAAGGTCCGCCATGCCATCACCCACTATCAGCACGCAACGCAAGGGCCCCCCTCCATCTTGGTTAATCGCCGCGCAAAACTTATTAAGTTTTGGATGGATAATCCATCCGACGAGATTATGCCGCTTTAACTGAAGGAATCTTCGTTGGAGAAAGTCTATGACGTAATCCTTGCCAGAAACCCCCCGCGGGGACGGGCTTTCATAAACCGGATAGCTGGCGCCCTTCCCCTCTTCCTGTTGGCGCTAGGCACAACAGACACCGCCAAGATCCCGTCGATATCCGCGGCAGGCGCCACCCCTGAGATTACAGACTTCACGCCGCCGGCTGACGCGGAGCTTCTCTATTATGGCAGGTGCAGGTGCATATCCGGCGTCCCCATCACGCCCGAAGGCATCCCGACCCCCGCGCTCATAACAAGGTCTGCGCTCAGGTTGGCCGGAATGCCCTCGATTGTGGCAGTCGGGGGCCTCCGGGTGGCCCCTTCCATCCCATTCATCAACCTAGGGGGGTTGCCTGGCATGGACATCAAGACCGGCTGCGCCGTCAAGGATGCGGCGGAGGTCCTAGAGAAGGCAACTATCGCCGGAGACCACCTCACCAGAAACTCCGATTACGTAGTCGTCGGGGAGAGCGCACCCGGCGGGACGACCACTGCCCTCGGCGTCCTCGTTTCAATGGGTTACGACGCGTGGGGCAAGGTGAGCAGCAGCATGCCCCGTAACCCCCACAAACTCAAGAGGAGCGTCGTTGAGACCGCCCTGACAAGCGCCTGTCTCCGTGAGGGCTCTCTGCGCAATGACCCTCTGAAAGCCATCTCATGCGTGGGGGATTCGATGATGCCCGCCGCTGCCGGGCTCATACTCGGGGCGGCAAGGAATGTGCCGGTAATCATGGCTGGAGGCACGCAGATGGCGGCGCTCCTCGCCATCGTCAACTCCATGAATCCAGCCTTGGCAGGCAACCTCGCCATAGGAACGACCCGGTGGCTCATTGAAGACGGCACCTCCGACCTGATTGGGCTCGTTTCCCAGATTGCCGATATCCCCGTTCTGGCAGCGGATATGAACTTCAGCAAATCCCGCTTTGCTGGACTCCAGGCGTATGAGAGGGGCGTGGTGAAAGAAGGCGCAGGGGCTGGAGGGTCCGCAATTGCTGCAATGGCTTGGTCGCATGGGCGGATCACGGGAGATGCCCTCCTGCATGAAATGGAGGCGGGCTATGAATCGCTTGTCGGCCTAGGCAAGCAAGGGGAGCGATGACGATGACGGCGATGCGCCGCCGATGCAAACCCCGCTCCACAGCGGGCAAGACCGAGGATCTGCTGGCCGCCTCGTTTGAAGACATAGCCATAATTGGGGGAGGCAAATACGGCTCGAAGGCAATCAAGGCGCTCAGGGATCGTGCTCGAAGTATTGTTGTTATAGACAACGACCCGTTCTGTCCAGCCAGCTCGCAATCTGATCGCGTCTGCGGCTTGGACGACCGCGCCATATTCGCCGGCGGCACCTCATTCATTTTGGCGGATGGCGCATCTGCCCTCTTGCACATGCTCTCCTCAGGCGCAGTGCCCGACTACGTGATTCCATGCGCGCCGCAGAACGTGATGGCCCAGCTCTTCAAGGCATGGGCGGCAAGCAAGGGCCTCCTGGCTATCTCCGACGAGGAGGAGACCCGGCGTGCACGCCATTCCGTGCCGAAGGAGGTGCTTGTGCGAGAGGATGCAGAGCGGGGACTCATCGTAACGAGCTTCTCTAACGGAAAGCCCTGCTCTCCCCTGTGTTTGGAAGGCGATTACTGCCCCATAAGCGGTGAGTCGAGGCCGACGTCGATGTTCGCCCTGCTTTCAAGCAAAATCAAGGGGGATGCCTGCATGATCTTCCAGAGCCGCCTTCTGGCGCCTGAGGTGGGCGGTATCGGCGGGCGCGATATCGCCGACGCATTCAGCTCCCTCTCGCCCAAACTCTGCGACGGGACCAGACTGGCAATAGGGACTGCCTGCGCATGCCACGGCATAATCGACTTCATGTCGCTCAGGCGCTCGCTGCGCGCGTAGCCGGCTCTAACGCACCGAGTGTTTCGTGTCGGCAACCCTGTGGCAATAAATCGTTTTACCATTAACAAAGAGGTTATAAGCCATTCAGGGGATATGTTATATGGGTGTTAGAGGTGCCGCTGGCATTCGTTTTAGTGAATGTTGAGGCCGGGACCGACAAGGAGGTCCTTGCAAACCTGAAGAAGGTCCCTGAAGTCAAGTCTGCCTACATGGTCTATGGCGTGTACGACATCGTTGTAATGATAGAGTCCGACACACTCGAGCGTCTCCGCGAGATGGTGACCAAGAAGGTCCGCCAGCTAGACAAAGTACGCTCAACTATGACCATGATCGTGATGGAGAGCTGAGCTTAGCTGATAAGGGCGAAGCACAAAATATAAAAACCCCCGCTTTTTCTTATATTTCGGTGCGCCGGCCATAGTTGGTGGGAACCACCCGTTCCCATTCCGAACACGGCAGTTAAACCACCATACGTCTGTGGCGGTACTGGACGCCGAGAGGGTCCGGGAACCCACGGAAGCTGGCGGCCACTTATTTATCCCCAAAATAAATATATCTGAGCCGATGATTCTCTAACAAGTTAATCCGTTTTGATGTGGTGCTACGAAGTGGTTACAATAACTCAGCTGTTCGATCTTGGCGGCGATGCCACCTCTATGCTCTTCAACGTCATATGGATGGTCGTATTCTTCGTATTCATACTCTTCTTCAACCAGCGTATGCAGATCATCACCTACCAGCGGAACGTGGAGAAGGCCGTCGACCGGCTGCAGGCGATGTCTGACAAGAGCCGCGAGGACATATTCAAGGTCGTCAAGCCGTTCAACGCCGAGAACGCCGACATAAGGGCGAGCGTGAACAACTATCTGGAGTTCTTCACTATTGAGCCGGTCTCGCTGGACCCGTTCGGGGTCCTCGGGAGGCTGGAGCACATCCTGGACGTAAGAAGGGAGCGCTCCATGCTCTTCGTCTCGCAGGTCGCGCCGAAGGCCGACAAGCACCAGAAGGCCAACATAGAGGACGTCATAGAGGCCGCGACCGCGGTCAACTACATCTACAAAGTGATAAGGCACTACCTCCTGCTCGGCAAGAAGACCAAGAGCCTCATGATATTCGTCCAGCTCGACATGCAGCTGCCCATGATCATGAAGCAGGCGGAGGCATACTACACCGCACAGCGGACGTTCGCAGCGGCGAAGCCCATAGGCGACGGGCTCGGGCCGCTCGTGGCCGCCAAGTTCATGGTCGGCTCCCCGAAGGAGGCGATAGCCGAGGAGGTCGTCTACTCCCAGGTTGATGTCCTGGGCCGCAAGGCGTACGTCCTCAAGGCAGAGGGCCCAGGAGGAGTTGTGGGCAAGCCGGGCGAAGCAGTGAAGCAGCTGATCGAGAAGCTCGGCGGCAAGGTCAACCGCGTCATAATGATCGATGCAGGTCTGAAGCTCGAAGGCGAGAACACCGGAGAGGTCGTCGACGGCGTAGGCGCCGCGATAGGCGACCCGGGCCCCGAGAAGTTCAAGATAGAGGATGCCTGCGTCAAGTACAAGATACCCCTCGACGCAATAATCTGCAAGATGAGCCTCGAGGACGCGCTGACGACTATGAAGAAGGAGGTCGTCGAGTCTTCGGAGACCGTCTACGAGAGGGTGAAGCAGGCGATAAAAGAACGCACCAAGGAGGGCGACACCGTCATAGTTGCCGGCATAGGCAACACCATGGCGGTAGGCCAGTGAGGTGTCTGAGATGACAATCCGTTTCCCAACCCGCGCTTCAACTTCCGATCAACCAAAGTCCAATGGCAAGCCGAGACCGCCGAAGTACGCCATGCTCTCTGTAGCGTTTGCGATCGGGGCGATCGTGCTCTTCCTCCTCGCCTCACTCATCGACTCGGTCCAAGATTACTCGATGTACATCCTCATAATAGGCGCAGCGCTGCTGGTGGCGTCTTGGGGGATCTACTTCTTTGTCGGAAAGCCGTCGTCCAAGAAGGCCCTTCCGGATGAGAGGGAGAACGTCATAACCGTCATCGGCTGCAAGGGCTGCGACAAGCGCGAGGAGCGCGCCTTCGAGACCGGCGACTTCATGTTCAAGGAGCTCGGACCATGCGCGAAGTGCTCCGGCGTGTCGTTCATCAAGGCGATATACCTTATCCCGACAAAGAAGGAATGAAATGCTGAATAAGGCTCTGAACAAAGATGAAGAGGCTCTCACTAGCTGCCCTCGGCGGCACCTTCGACCATCTCCACAGAGGCCATAAGAGGCTCCTGCAGACCGCCTTCCGCGTCGGCGACAGCGTCCTCATAGGCATAACCTCCGACGACTTCGTGGTGAAGTCCGGGAAGACCGGGATCCAGCCGTTGCAGCACAGGATGGACGTTATGAGGTCGTTCTTGGGCTCCAAGCGTCTCCTCGGCCGGGCCTCGTTCCATGTCCTCGAGGACCAGTACGGTCCCGTCGTGACGGACCCCTCGTTCGACATCCTTGTCGTGAGCGAAGGCACGGCCAAGGGCGGATACGCCGCGAACGCCGTCCGCGCGGAGAGGGGGATGCCGCCTATGAAGATCAAGGTAGTCAAGTTCGTGCTGGCCGAGGACGGCGCGCCCATCTCGTCTACGCGAATCAGAAATAGAGAAATAGACGAGAACGGCAAACTCTTAATTCACAGCCGGTGAATGATGTTACCGTGCACGATCACAAACTCGTAAAGGAGGGCCTGCCATGTCCTTGAGCCAGTCCGAAGCATCACTGTTGGAATGCCTCGAGCGGATGGGCGGCAAGGCGGACGCCGCCGCGCTCGCCAGCAAGCTCGGGCTCCCCGAGAGCTCAATCTTCCCGCTGTCGAGCCTTCTGTCGACAAAGGGGTACGTAACCCTCACCGAGGAGGTTAACGAGCGCTTCCGCCTCACCGAGGAGGGCGAGCGCTGCGCCAAGGAGGGGATGCCTGAGACCCGCGTCATGGGAATGCTAGAGTCACGTGGCGGCTCCGCGCCGCTGACCGACGTGAGCGCCGCGCTCAGGCCCAACGAGGTCTCTGCGGCGCTGGGGTGGGGCAGGAAGACCGGCGCATTCGCGATCGAGAGGAGGGACGCCACGTCTGTCCTCGTCCTCAAGGCAGCCAAACAGTCCGAACTCGACGCCGCAATCAGGCGCATGAAGGAGGGGGGCGACACCTCCCGGCTCAGCAAAGAAGACCAGGCCCTCGCGGTCCAGCTCAAGTCGAGGGGGCTCCTTGAGATGAAGGAGGTCAAGAGGCTCACGCTCGCGGCCGTGCCGGGGAAGCACGCCGCCGAGGTCTCGCTCAACCTCCTCTCGTCCGAGATCATCAGGAGCGGCAGATGGAAGGAGGTAACGCTCCGCCCGTACGATGTCCGCGCCTCCCCGCCATCGCTGAAGATAGGCAAGAGGCACCCGTACATCGCCTTCCTCGAGGAGACCAAGGAGATCTTCATATCGATGGGGTTCGAGGAGACCTCCGGGCCGTTCGTCGAGACCGAGTTCTGGAACTTTGACGTGCTCTTTCAGGCGCAGGACCACCCCGCCCGGGCCATCCACGACAGCTTTCAGGTCCGCGGCGTCGAGCAGGGCATAGATGCGCCCGAAGACCTCGTCCAGAGGGTGAAGGCCACCCATGAATCCGGGGGCGGCACGGGCTCGCGCGGCTGGGGCTACTCCTGGGACCTCAAGATAGCGGCACAGCCGCTGCTCAGGACCCAGATGACCGTCGAATCGGTGAGGTACCTCGCATCGCACAAGGAGCCGCCCGTGAAGGCGTTCTCCCTCTCGAAGGTATTCCGGCCCGACGTCATCGACGCGCGCCACATGATCGAGTTCAGCCAGCTCGACGGGATCGTGGGAGGGGAAGGGATCAACGTCAGGCACCTCCTGGGCGTGCTGAAGGAGTTCGGGCACCGTCTGGGATTCGACGACATCAAGTTCAAGCCGAGCTACTTCCCGTTCACTGAGCCGAGCATAGAGGCCTACATCAAGCACCCGACGCTGGGGTGGATCGAGTGCCTGGGGTCCGGGCTGTTCCGGCCGGAGGTCCTTGCCCCCCTCGGGATCAAGTTCCCCGTCATAGCGTGGGGCATAGGCATAGACCGCTTCGCAATGATAAGGCTCGGCCTCAACGACATAAGGGACCTCAACACTACCAGCCTCGAGAAGCTGAGGCAGTGGGGGTGGTGGTGACCCATGCCAACGATCACCGTTAACGCAAAGGACCTTGCCGCGCAGGCCGGGATCGACGCCGAACCCGAGCAGCTCAAGGAACTGCTCTCCTCCATAAAGTGCGAGACCGAGGAGATCAACGGGGACGAGATCTCGGTGGAGGTCACCTCCGACAGGCCGGACCTCTTCAGCGCCGAGGGGATAGCGAGGGCGATAAGGTTCTACCGCGGGACGATGCCCCACTACGCGATCAACCGGTTCGAAGGCCCGCCGCTCCGGCTGAGGGTCGACCCGTCCACCGAGGGCGTCCGCCCAATCATAGTTGCAGCGGCGGTGCGCGGCGTCGTGATCTCCTCAGAGGCGACGCGCCAGCTCATGCAGCTGCAGGAGAAGCTGCACAACACGTACGGCTCCGGGCGCAAGAAGGCGTCGATCGGCATCTACGACATGGACGCCGTCGCCGGCGAGTTCGTCTATGCCGCAAGGGCCCCTTCTAAGATCTCGTTCGTTCCGCTCGAGTGCTCCTCTGCCATGGACGGCGCGGAGATCCTGGGCTCGACCCCCAAGGGGAAGGAGTACGCACACCTGCTCTCCGACAAGAGCGCCTACCCGCTGCTCACCGACCGGGGCGGCAAGGTGCTCTCCATGCCGCCCATCATCAACAGCGACACGACGAAGGTCACGGAGCGGACAAGGAACATCTTCATCGACGTCACCGGTCTTGACGAGAAGGCGGTCGGCATATGCCTCGTCATAATGGTGACCTCCATACTCGAGCGGGGCGGTCGCCTCCAGCAGGTCGAGGTGGCCTACCGCGACCGGAAGGTCATCACGCCCCGCCTCGACGCACGCACGCAGCAACTCACGACCTCCGCCGTCCGGACCTACTCCGGGCTTGACATGCCCGCAGGCGCGGTGGCGTCGCTCCTGGAGCGCATGGGCTATGCCGCCTCGAAGCCAAAGGACGAGGCGCTCGAGGTGACGGTCCCGCCATACCGCGTTGACGTGCTGCACGAGGTAGACCTCGTCGAGGACGTCGTCATCGCATACGGGCTCAACAGGATCGAACCGGAGTTCCCGCGCCTCTTGACCGTGGGCACGCCCCTCCCGGGGACCAGGCTCGCCTCCCGCGTGAGGGACCTGATGATCGGGATGGGGTTCCAGGAGGTCTCCACATACCACCTTGCAAGCAGGGAGGTGATGGAGGAGAAGCCGATGCTGCCCAAGAGGAACCTGATCGAGATCATAAAGCCGATCTCCCTCGAGTACACCGTGCTCAGGGACACGCTGCTGCCGAAGCTGCTCCAGCTCCTCGGGATGAACACCCATATCGACTACCCGCAGAGGATATTCGAGTACGGTGCCGTGGTGAAGGAACGCGGCGGCAGGCCGGAGAACATTACCCATCTCGGCGCCGCCATAAGCGACGACAAGCTCAGCTTCGAGGAGATGCAGGCTGTGGTGTCTGCGCTCTTCAGGGGCCTCTCGAAGGAAGCCCGCTTCTCCGCCCTCTCATCCCCCCCATTCATAGACGGGCGCGCCGCAAAGGTCTACGTGGACGGCGTGGAGGTCGGGGTGGTAGGCGAGACCTCGCCCCAGGTCCTCGTCAACTTCGGCATGACTTGCCCCGTGCTGCTTCTGGAGATAGACATGTCCCCGCTCCTGAACTTGGAAAGCTTATCTTAAGGTCTGGCGCATGGATTACTGTGCGATGAAGTCGGGAGCGGAGCACTGCGGGGCGACACAGCAGGTCACAGGAGTCAAGCGAGCAAGGGCGAGAGCTCGGCGATGAACGAGACCTAACCCACACCTGCAACAGCCCCGCTATTCCATTCTGAGGGCATCGGAGCCTCCCGGTGCCGTCGCCGACCTCGAAAGCCAAAAAGGTCACCTGTTACCCATCTCATATTGCAGGCGGCCGGACATCACCCGTTGTAGAGAGCCCTGCCTAGCGGGATGCAACGTCCCTCTGTGAAGCTGGGTGTTAGCACCGGGCAACACGGCAGCCTGCATCCGTCCGCAGACCAAAAAGAGTAAAACACAGTTCAGCATAGCGTAAGACCGTAAACTAATCCCGCAGCTCAGAGGGTTCATCTAATGGACGCATCAAAGAAGGTCGACCTGGTCGCAAGGAATGCGCTTGAGGTTATCACTAAGGGGGACGCAGCGGAGATCTTTCAGACAAACGCCTCGCCCCGCGGCTACTTGGGCTTCGAGCCCTCGGGGATGTTCCACCTCGGGTGGATGATCTGGGTGAACAAGTTCAAGGACATGATGGACGCAGGCATCAAGATGACCCTGCTGGAGGCCACATGGCACGCCTGGATCAACGACAAGTTCGGGGGCGACATGGCGAGGATCCAGTCCTGCGCCGCCTACATCGAGCACTGCCTAAGGGCGCTGGGCGTCGACCTCGACCGGGTGGACCTGATCAAGGCAGACGCGATGGTCGGCAGCAAGGATTACTGGGAGGGGATCATAAAGGTCGGCAAGACGCTCTCCCTCTCGAGGGTGAAGCGGGCTGTCACGATCATGGGGAGGAAGGAGGACGAGACGCAGGTCGACTTCTCGAAGCTGATCTACCCGTGCATGCAGGTCGAGGACATCTTCTACCTGAAGCTCGACTTCGTCCTCGGGGGGATGGACCAGAGGCGGGCGCACGTCCTGGCGAGGGAGGTCGCGGAGCACTACGGCCTCCGGAAGCCTGTGGCCGTCCACACGCCGCTCCTCTCCGGTCTGCAGGGCGCGGGCAGGATGGACATGAAGGGCGATGCAGACGCAGCGATGATCGACGGCAAGATGAGCAAGTCGAGACCGGAGACGTGCATATTCATCCACGACTCGCCGGAGCAGATCAAGGCGAAGCTGAATAACGCCTACTGCCCCCCGAAGGAGGTCGAGGGGAACCCCATCATCGAGATCGCAAGGCACATACTCATGAGGGACGCCCCGCTGACGGTTGCGAGGCCCGCCAAGTACGGCGGCGACGTATCATACGCAACCTCCGAGGATCTGATCTGCGCCTACCGGGAGGGGAGGCTGCACCCGATGGACCTCAAGAACGCCGTCACCAACGGCCTCGTCTCAACCCTGGCGCCCGTCCGTGATTACTTCAAGCGGGTCCCGGAGGCGGCAAAGGCGATGGAGAAGACCGGCTTCGCCGGGGCGTGCCGATAGGAAGGTTTTTAAGTTTTTTTTAGTTCCTAATGTTATAGGAACTAAAACGCATAATATGAATCAGGTGTTATTGATTTAGGAGTCATGATTAATATGTTATCAACTTATATCAGAGAAAAAATTCTCTGTGCCGCTGGCCATGTGGAGGCCTAACCCGCTTTTTTTCAGGTGGTTCATATGGGCGGCACGCCAACAACAGCAAAGTACACTATCTATGCCGGAATAAACATAGATGGTGTTGTAGACAAGCCTGACGTCATTGGGGCAATCTTCGGACAGACCGAGGGGCTGCTCGGCGAGGAGCTCGATCTCAGGGAGCTCCAGAAGAGCGGCAGGATAGGGCGCATACAGGTGGACATGGAGTCCAAGTCCGGCAAGTCCTACGGCGTAATCATCCTGCCTTCCAGCCTCGACAGGGTCGAGACCGCGATAGTCGCGGCCGCAGTGGAGACGATCGACAAGGTCGGCCCATGCTCCGCGCAGGTCGAGATCAAGAAGATCGAGGACGTGCGGGAGGAGAAGCGCCGCAAGATAGTCGACAGGGCGAGGGACATACTCGTCCACTGGGAGACCGAAGGGGCATTCGAGATCAAGGAGCTGTCCGAGGAGATCATGAAGTCCGTACGCGTCCACGAGATAGGCAAGTACGGAGCAGACAACCTGCCATGCGGCCCGGACGTCGACAAGTCGGACACGGTCATAATAACCGAGGGCAGGGCGGACGTCGTCAACATGCTGAGGCACGGCTACAAGAACATCGTAGGCATGGACGGCGCGTCGGTCCCTGACTCGATCAAGGACCTGAGCAAGAAGAAGACGCTCATAGCCTTCGTGGACGGAGACAGGGGCGGCGAGCTCATCCTCAGGGAGCTCCTCCAGGTGGCCGATATCGACTACATCGCGAGGGCCCCGCACGGCAAGGAGGTCGAGGACCTGACCGGTAAGGAGCTAGCCAAGTGCCTCCGCTCAAAGGTTCCGACCGAGCAGTACCAGCTCATGATCGGCGAGAAGAGGGGCGAGCCATCACAGGATGACCGCGGCGACAGGCGCGACCGGGACAGAGAACGCGACCGCGGAAGAAAGTATCCGCAGGAGAGGCACGATCGTGCCAGGGAGCAGCAGATTCCGGAGCCTCAGGCAGATGAGAGGTATGCGGGCGAGGCGCAGCAGCAGGAAGCGGTTGCGCAGCCCCCAGAGCAGCCTCAGGAGCAGGCACCGCAAGCCGAGGTCCAGGCGCCTGCGCCCAGTGAGGAGAGGGCCCCCGAGCCTGTAGCGATACCCGGAGTCGACATGGCAAAGGTCAAGGCCATGATAGACCCGCTTCAGGGCAGCCTCGAGGCGATACTCGCCGACGATGCGTGGGAGCAGAAGCAGAAGGTTGCGGTACGCGAACTCGCAGAGGTCCTCCAGTCGTCTGAGGAGAAGTTCCACGCCGTAATCTTCGACGGCGTGATCACGCAGCGCCTGCTCGACATCTCGAACAACAAGGGTGTGGCGTTCCTTATCGGCGCTAGGATCGGCAACATAGCCAAGCGCCCGCAGAACATAACCATACTCACGTTCGAGAACCTGAGCTCCCGTTGAGCTCCATCACTATCGCCGACTCGCCGTCGGCATAGTATTTCTCTATTTTTCCTGCCTCTGAGAACCCCATCCTCTTGTACAGCCCTATCGCAGGGGCGTTCGACTCCCTGGCCTCGAGCATGAACCTCTTGGCACCGGCGTCCGCCAGCCTGGCCAGCGCCTCCCCGATGAGCGCCCTGCCGACCCCCTCCCTCCTGCTGCCGGGAGCCACTGCCACCGATACGAGGTGGCCCAGCGTCCGGTGCCTGATTATCCCGATGGTGTATCCTACGATCGTTCCGCAGTCCGTCGCAACCATGTAAGCGCCGGGCATGTAGAGGAACGCCTTCAGGAGCCCCCGTGGGTAAGGGTCGGGGAACGAGGCATCCTCTATCTCGACTATCCTGTCGATGTCCGCCAGGTTCGCCTCCCTGACCGCTATGCCATGGTCCACCGCTCGCCTCGCCATCTCAATGCACAATGGATATCTTATTGAAGCCGAATATAACATACTTCCTGTTGGTGCACCCGATGCGTATAATCGAGACCGATCGCAAGCATGGGACGGTCGAGGTGGAGGTCGAGGACTCGGACGACCTCTGGCACCTATACAACATAATCGACCGCGGCGACTCGGTATGCGGGTACACGATGCGCGAGGTGAAGGTCTCCCGCGGCGCAGAGGAGGAGCGCGGCGGCAGGCGGCGGGTCTTCCTGTGCATCTCCGTCGAGGACATGGGCTTCCAGACGTTCACCGAGAAGCTCCGGATCAAGGGGCGCGTCACGGTCGGACCCGACGAGATGAACATACAAGGCTCCTTCCACGCCTTCGCGGTTGGGATAAGGGACCGCATCAGGATCACCAAGGGCGAGTGGCTCTCCTTCCACGAGGAGCGCCTCCAGAGGGCCGCATCGATGTCGCGCCCGAAGGTCATCGCGATCACGCTCGACGACCAGGACGCCACCCTGTTCCTCATACGGGACTACCAGATGGACGAGATACTCACGATAAGCTCGCACATACCCGGCAAGTACGTCGAGACATCCGACCGGCCGGCGCTCAAGTCCAAGTACTTTGGCGCGATAGCGGAGGAGGTCTCTAGGCTCCTCCAGCGGGAACCGGCCGCCATAGTTGCGGCAGGCCCGGGGTTCACCAAGAACGACCTCGCAAAGGTTCTCAGGGAGAGGCTGAAGGGCGCGAAGGTCCTCGAGGAGAACACCTCGAGCACCGGCGGGCCCGGGGTCAGGGAGGTCATTGCGCGGGGCGCCCTCTCGAAGCTCATGGAGGACTCGACGATGCTGAGGGACACGAGGCTCGTCGACGAGTTCCTCTCCAGGCTCTCCAAGTCGCCGAACATGGTCAGCTACGGTGCCGCCGACGTGGAGAGGACCGTCGACCGGGGGGCAGTCGAGTCGCTGCTGGTCTCCGAGAAGCTCCTCAAGTCGATAACCCCCGATGAGCGCAGGGGCATAGAGGCCCTCTCCAAGAAGGTCGAGCACTACGGCGGCAGGGTCTTCTTCATAGGCGGGGAGCATGAGAAGGGCAGGCAGCTCGCCAACATGGGCGGGATCGCCGCGATCCTGCGGTTCGCCGTGTCGCAGGGCGGCTCATGAGGCGCCGGACAGGCTCCGTCAGCAGGGGAACTCTGCGAACTTGTCCCTCGCCGCGGTCGGGTATGCCTGGACGTACGACACCGTCGCATCAGGGAACGCGATCCGGACCGCATCGACAAGGCGCCTGGGGACCTCCACGCCCCTCCCGTCGTCCGCCACCCCGACCTGGGACGCGTCGGCGCCCACTGCCTTGGCAAGGATGCACTTTGCCGGCCTGCCGGTAGCTCCCGGGAGCCCGACGACGAACTTCCCCACGGTGCCGTCTTCGAGCCGCTCCTCCCATGGCCTCGCCGCGTTGGCCGCCCTCCTGGCGAGCCTCCCCCTCGTCTGCACCGCATCCTTGACGGAGCTTGGGCAGTAATGCACCGGGAATCCGATCCCCTCCGCCTCAGCCCATCTGACCACCTCCATCGCCGCCTCCTCGCTCCCCTCCGCGGCGGCCATCGACCCGCCCATTACCCTGAACCCCCTCTGCCGCAGCTGGAAAGCGTTCTGGGGGCAGAACTCGAGCTGGTTGATGTTTATGAAGTCTGCCTTCACCGAGGCAAGGTACCTTATGAACCCCTCCACCTCGACCGCACCGCCCGGAATGGCCGGCACCTCCGCCCCCGCGTACATCCCGAGCGCCTTCGCCTCCGCCAACCTCCCCCAGTCCCGCCTCGCCGGGTGGAACCTTATCTCGTCGAGACCGGCGGCCTTCAGCTTGGAAAGCGCTTGCCTGCTCGCCCGCCTGCCGTTGGTGTACAGGTGTATGTGGTGGTCTGGCCCGAAGAACCCCTTGAGGAGCTTTATGAACTTCAGCGTCCTTGGCAGCCTTATTAGCGGGTCGCCCCCGGTTATGCCGGTCCCCTCCGCGTCTATCGCCCTGCCCTCGAGTATTATGTCAAGGTCGGTCTCGACCGGCACCTCGTTGGCATAGACCACGTTGAGGCCCTTCCTCCTCTCGCTGAGGGGGCAGTAGTAGCACGCGCTCTCGCACTCGCCGGTGACGAAGAGGACCAGCTTCGCGCCTCTGAGGCATGACTCGCATCCCCTCGGCATCCCGCCTGCCATGGGGAAGAATATCCCGCGGTCTGCTAATAAACCCCGCCGCCTCAGAGGAGGACCTCGGATACGAAGGCCATAGCCACCGCGCCAAGCACTAGGCGCTTGCCCGAGTACTTGGAGACGCCGGAGGACCACATAAGGAAGCCGGCCAAGCCGACGATGAAATAGACTGCCTTGATCACGCCCCTCACGAGCCCCGTCATCGCCTCGGAGATCCACAAGACGTTGGACTGGATGAGCGACACCCACCCCTCTATAGTGGACCGAAACTTGTCTTCAATATCTCCGCCGCCGTCCGGGTCTGCGCCCACCGGAGCCACAAGCCACGAGAAGACGCACAGCGAGGTTACGAGCAGCCCAATCAACACGATAGCCTTTGCCAAAACCGACTTCGCCCCGTGCCTAGACTCGATATTTAAGCCCCACCTGCAATCGTTTAGAAACCGGGTCTACCGCCGCACCCATTCGCACTCAGGCTTTCACTTGCACTTTTTGCCAGCACGTCGCTCCTCTGTCGATTATTATTTCATAAGAAACGATTGTCTAATATAATAATATTAATGTTGGTAAAAGTATTACCAATCGATATTGGGGCAAAAAGAAATGGCTTGTTTCATAGTCCCGATGGTTGTGGCGATCATAACAACGGGCGTACAGGTTATGTCGCCAAGTCTATCCAAAAAGCTGAAGCTCAGCTGGCTGAACTCGATGCTCTGGGGCGGCGTATTTTTGTTAGCCGCAGAACACGTCTGGCATGGCGAAATCACTCCCTTCTTTCCGTACCTGACTGCCATGGCTAATCCTGCCGACACTGCCGTAATGTTCGCCGAGATGGCTTCCATAGGCACGTCGATGGCCGCAGCGATATCTCTCACTTGGATTTCAGCGCTCTCGATTAGCAGGTATATGACAAACAAAATCTCGGTTACCGACCGCGTGAGCACGCTTCCTAAGCCGGTTGCGGCGAAGAGCTGAGCGCACCGTCAGAAGCCGGTCAAGACAGAGGTAGACCATCATGTGGCTGATAATCCTTGCCTTAGCCGCCGCAGTCGCCACTGCGCTGTGGTATGTTCACGCTGAGAACGATAAGTACATGCTGAAGCTGCTCAGCTTCATGCTCTGGGGCACGACGATAATGGTGCTTGTCGATCATACCATCCCGTTCATAACCGAAGGCGGCGGGGAATTCTTCGAAATAACGCCCGAAGCAACGGCCCTCAGCTTCGTCATGCTGGCCGTGGCGCTTGGCGTGTGGGAGTGCGCCCTGCTGCTCAAAGATCCCAAAGGCGTAATCCGCAAGAAGATATCTCCGTAGACGCGGCCGGGATCGCTTCAACTCTTTTTTTTACTTCTTTTAATGGCCACCGCGGGCGCAAGATCGCAGACGGGCCGCACCCAGCGCTCCGTCTCATCGCCCAGCGCCCCTGCGCTGCAGGAGCCTCCGGAGGCTCGGGTCCTCCCCCGCCCTCGCCGCAAGCTTGCCCTCAAAGGTTTCGTCGTCGAGGACCTCCTCCTTGAAGTAGACTCCCGTCCTGCCGACCGCATCCCTCCTCGTCAGGACCCTGATCCTCTCCTCCACCGTCTCGAGGCTGACCCCGACCGCCCTCGCCACCTCTGTGGCGTTGCCGACTGCCGAGACCTCGTAGTGCCCCGCCTCGGTCGGGACTATCATCATGAGCCTCTTGTCGACGCCGGGAACCCGCATCCTGCACCTCATCGCCGAGATGCCCGCCTCCCCGCCGAACCTGTAAAAGTCCCTCTCCCTCCCCCTGAGCGGCACGAGAGGGAACGTCAGCTTGACCTTCTCGTCAACATGGATTATCGCCTTGACCGCGTGGGCGGGCGTCGCCTGGGCGATCTCCCTCTTTGCGAAGCGTATCCCTGCCGCCGCCAGCGCCCCCTCGACCATCATCGACGGCGTGGCCTCCGGGACCAGCACATCCACGTCGCTCGCCGGACCGACGTCCCCCCGGGCTGCGCTGCCGTGGACTATCGGATCCATGCCCCTCAACACCAGCGCCTCCATCACGCGCACGCCTGCCGCGCGCAGCTCCCAGAGTAGCTGCCACCTGCTCGGCGGGTACCTGACCTCCCTCATCTCGTATGCCGGGGCGACCTTCTTGGCCATCACTTGTTCGCCCCCGTCGCGACGCTCTCGCCGACCCAATCGAGGTACCCCTGGTAGCCGCCCTCGACCCTGAGCGCAATGATCTCGGGCACCTCGTAGCTGTGGAGTTCCCTCACTCTGGCGGTCACCCTGCCGAGGAGCCGGTCCTCGGTCTTCGCGATCAGGAGCCACTCCCTCCCCTCCTCGACCTTGCCCTCCCACCTGTATACCGAGTCGATGCCGCCTGCGATATTCACGCACGCCGCCAGCCCCTCCTCGACGAGCGCCCTCGCTATCTTGAGCCCCTCATGCCTCGTTCCGACAGTTATAAGAATGACTATGTACATCGGACTTACACTGATCAACAATAGTCTTGATCTCGATATAAATCATAAATCATAAACAACCTGTCGCCTCTGGTGGAATTCGTGGACCAATGGGTATACCTCGCTGCCGGACTCCTGGCATTCTGGTCGGCCGTCATGCTCGCGAAGCAGTTCCTGCCGAAGAGCTTTGAAGTCCATCCCTTCCTCGTGATGTGGAAGACCACCAAGTTCAACGACTTCATCGACAGGCTGGGCCGGAAGCTGGGCCGGTTCTGGAAGATACTCTGGACCTTCGGGATTGCGCTGGGCTTCGGCGCAATGGCCTACATCACCTTCATACTGGGGAGAAACCTCTACTACATCTTCTTCAGCACCGAGTCCGCGTCACCGGTCTCCCTTATAATCCCGGGGATCACGCTCTCGCTCAACTTCAATACGCTCTTCTTCTTCGGCGTCTCGATCGCAATCATCCTTGTGACCCACGAGCTGGCACACGGCGTCGCAGCCAGGGCTGAGGGGGTCAAGGTCAAGAGCACCGGGCTCCTGCTCATGGTCCTTATACCCGGGGCATTTGTGGAGCCGGACGAGGAGGACCTCAACAAGGCGCGGAAGTCGACCCAGGCGAGGGTCTACGCCGCCGGATCGGCGACGAACATACTCGTCGGCCTCCTTGCGCTGCTTCTTCTTACCAACGCCGGGGCGCTGATCTCGCCCATGTACTCTGCGACCCCCTCCGGCGTGCTCATCACCGAGGTCGCCGCAGGCACTCCCGCCTACGGGATCCTCAACAACTGGGACGCGATCACCAGCATAAACGGCACTGCCCTGACGGACATAAACTCGCTGGCCACGGTCCTTAACGCCACGCTGCCGAACAGCACCGTCCCCATGGCTATCATAAGGGGCGGGGAGGAGATGACCATCAACTTCACGTTGGGCTCGACCTCGAAGAACATCTCCTACATTGGCATCAATACCTACAACTACTACGCCCCCCACTACGGCTGGGCCCCGGTAAGCATGCCATACTACGGCCTCGGCACCCTCTCGTGGCTCTACCTCTTCTCGCTGAACATAGGTCTGATCAACATGATGCCGGTAGCATTCTTCGACGGCGACAAGCTCGTCACCATCATGCTGCGGTTCCTCTTCAAGGATGAGAAGAAGGCACAGCCGTACGCCAACCTCATCCGGTGGGGCTGCGTGGCGCTGCTGGTCCTCAACATCACGATCAGCTTCGTGCTCTTCCCCGGCTACAAGCTCGGGTGAGCCGTTAGGACAGATGCAAAAAGGGCGGTCCGCTTGCCATCTACCCTGTGCAAATGCGGCAAGGAGGCGTTCTACTTCCGGAGGCAGTCCGGCGAGGCGCTCTGCAGGAGATGCTTCGCCAGGAGCATCGAGCGGACCGTCCACAGGACCGTAAAGCGCGAGAAGCTCTTCACCCCAGACGACCGGGTCATGATCGCCCTCTCCGGCGGCAAGGACAGCGTCGCCCTCGCCCACATCCTATCAAAGATCGAGAAGCCGTACCGCACCAAGCTCTTCGCGCTCACAATAGACGAGGGCGTGAGCGGCTACCGCGAGGAGGGGATCTCGATAACCCGGGGCGTGGCCGAGGCACTCGGGATGGAGCACCACATCGTCACGTTCAAGGAGGAGTACGGCCACAGCCTCGAGGAGGTCTATGCGCTGTCGAGGGAGCACGGCACCGGGCTCCTCGGCTGCACCTTCTGCGGCATAATGCGCAGGCGCCTGCTCAACGACATGGCGATAAGGCTGGGCGCAACCAAGGTCGCTACCGGGCACAACCTCGACGACGAGGCGCAGACCTTCCTCATCAACATCCTGCGGGGCGACGTCGCCCGGTTGGGCAGGGCGGGCGTCCAGCCCGTCAAGGTGAGGGAGGGCTTCGTGCCGCGCGTCAAGCCGCTGCGCTACATCCCCGAGAAGGAGATCGCCGCCTACGTCTACATGAAGGGCTATCCGCTCTACGAGCGGGAGTGCCCGTACGTCAGGGACTCTGTCCGGGACGAGGTAAGGGACATCCTCAACGGCATTGAGGAGCGCCACCCCGGGACGAAGCACGCGATCGTGAACGGCTCGGACAAGCTCATGGAAGCCCTCAAGCCCTCGACCGAGGCCGCCACAGTTGGCACCTGCAGCCGCTGCGGCTCCCCCTCCAGCAGGGGCGTCTGCCGCATGTGCGAGGTTCTCGACATGCTCGGGCTAGGCTCTAATACTTTTATAAACCACCTCGCCGAATGATTTTAACGGTGCGGCAGGTAGGGCCGGAGGGTTCGGCCTCCTCTCCACTACAAACGGTCGTTAAGGTAGGGCCAGCAACTCTGGGAGGCGGCGGAACCAGCCACGGTTCCTAGGGCTGCAGGCGTGGAAGTCTCGCCCTGTGGGGGCGTTGGAACGGGTTCAGCCCATCCGGAGGGATGGTCTTCCCGCGAGCCAGGCGAATCGGGTCAGATCCGGAAGGGAGCAGCCCTAAGTCTGGACAGTGCCGTTCGCAGGATAACGGGATGGATGCCTGCTCTCCCAAAGGGCCGCGGCATGGGCCGCTCACTTCTGGGGAGCTGTCGCACCATTCAACAAGTTCACGGCTTTTTTGGCAGACGGGGCAGCGCCGCCCTGAGCCAAAATATATAATAAACTAGCTCCAATCACTCTTTGCTGGAGCCCGGGTTGCCTAGCCTGGTAGGGCGATGGCTTGCTAAGCCATTGTCTGGCAACAGACTCGTGGGTTCAAATCCCACCCCGGGCGCCACTCTTCTCTATCCGGTGCCGCTTGGGCCATCATTTTATGATCTCTTTCGAGCCGGAGCCGCAATAGGGGCACTTTTCATAATCCTTCGCGAAGGTCTTCCCGCACTGGAGGCACTTCATGAGCCCTTTGTCTAGAGGTACTGTATACGTTATTGTCATACCATTCGGCTGCTCGCTCTCGACGCGCTTCTTCGTAATGATCGAATATCCCTTCACTCCGGTGAATCCCATATCCAAAAGAACCGTTGCCTTTACCAAGCCGCTGTTAGGCACTATCGCAATTACTTCCTCTCGCGTCGTGTCGATGCTGTCAAGGAACCTCGCGAAGTCCTGCAACTCCCCCACAAAGTCACTGATGCTGAAGTAATACACCTTCCATGCCTTCCCTTCATAACAAACATCGAGTGGCATAACTATCCCCCGCTTCTACTCTGGAAAAAAGCATTATTAAATCGTTACCCGATCGCTATGGCTGCCCAAACCGCGTTTTTGATCACTAACAGAGATTGCCGCCTTCCAGCGTTACTCCAATAGCTTCTTTGAGCCGGAGCCGCAATAGGGGCACTTTTCATAATCCTTCGCGAAGGTCTTCCCGCACTGGAGGCACTTCATGAGCCCCCTGTCATACAGGTCCCCATATGTTGCCGTCACAATGTTCGGCTGCTCGCTCTCGACGCGCTTCTTCGTAATGATCGAACAACCCTTCACTCCGGTGAAGTCGGACTCCATAAGGATCTGTGCTTTGACAAGGCCGATGTCTGGTATGATTGAGACCACCTCCTCCTTCGCCTTATCCATGCTGTCGAGAAATCTTACCAGCTCCTTCAGGTCCCTCTCAAGGTTGAGAATGTTAAAATAATACGCCTTCCACGCCTTGCCCTCATAGCAAACATTCAATGGCATGCCATAACATCTCTTAATTTAAGATAAGGTAAAATGAATGCTTAAAACTATCTCACAGGAAACGTGCGCATGCCTTCATATCATGCCGTCTATGGGGCCAATAAACTGATAAAAAGGAGGTCGGGGCGCATCGTCGTCCGGGCCGGGCCGCTTACTGCCTCTGCCTGAACGCCAGCCCGTCCGCCACTGCCACAAGCTTCCCCTCGCCGTTCGTGACCTTGATCCTGCATAACGCCGTCGTCTTCCCTGCGCTCTCCTCGCTGCCCTCAGCGGTCAGCACCTCCCCCTTCTGTGCCGGCCTCCTGTAGTTTATGTTCATGGCCAGAGCGACCGATTTTACCCCTCCCGAGTTGCACGTGACTGCGAACGCCACATCGGTCAGCGCGTAGATCACCGCGCCGTGGGTGGCGCCGTAGGCGTTGAGCATGTCCCTCCTTACCTTCATGCTCACCCTGCACGACCCGGGCCTGGACTCGACCAGCTCCATGCCGTACTTCTGCGCCATCATGTCGTTCTTCACCAATTCCTTCATGTCGGTATATGGCTCTTCACGGTACAAAAAAATCCCCACCCATCAATAGCACCTCTTAATATTTAGGGATGCGCCTGCCGAGAACCCCCACAGGCTTCAGCCGTGGGACGAAAGGAGGTTTGGTCAAGGCCGATTGCCCATTGCCCGCCGCCGGCCGTCACTTGAGCGCCCTGACCTCGCCGTGCCTGAAGCAGCGCACAAGGTGGTCGTTGATCATGCCCACCGCCTGCATGTACGCGTAGCAGCTCGTCGGCCCTATGAATGTGAACCCGCGCCCCTTCATGTCCGCGCTCATCGCCTTCGACTCCTTGGACTCGGTCTGCATCTCCGAGAACTCCTTCAGGTCGTGCTGTATCGTCTTGCCGCCGACGAATCCCCATGCGTACCTGTCAAACGAGCCGAACTCCTTCTGCACCTCGAGGAACCTCTTCGCGTTGTTTATGGCGGACTCTACCTTCCTGCGGTTCCTGATTATCCCCTCGGCGCCCATTATGCGCTCGATGTCCTTCTCGTTGTACCTCGCCACCCTCTTGGGGTCGAAGCCCTCGAATGCCCTCCTGAACGCCTCCCGCTTCTTCAGTATCGTCCCCCAGCTCAATCCGGCCTGGAAGCCCTCGAGCACTATGTGCTCGAACAGCAGCCCGTCGTCGTGAGACGGGGTGCCCCATTCCGTGTCGTGATACTCGCGGCCCAGCGGGTCCTTGTTCCCCCAGCACCTTACCTTGTCGGACGACATGCTTTCACATATCCCCAATAAGCGATTTAGACTTTTTCTTAGCGCCGACAGCAGGTGTGCCGGCCCAGAGCGATACTTATAATAAACGGCTTGATGATTCATCTTTCACGCGGGGCTGTAGGCTAGCTTGGTCCAGACTGCGAGGCTTGGGCCCTCGTGACCCCGGTCCGAATCCGGGCAGCCCCACCACTTCTTGCCGGTTTTGCTCAACTCCCCCAATAACTGGCGCTAGAATGCCTCCGGCGCTCAACGCAAACTGCGCGTGCAGACTGGTTGACTTGATGCCTGGCAAACGGAAAAAAGGCGCGCGGGCATTCAGAGGAAGGCCTGGAGCTTCTTGCTCCTCTCCTCCCTCTCCTTGCCCATCTTGATCAGGACGTTCTTCGTGTTCCCAAGGAAGCCGAGCTTCACAGCCGCATCGGCATAGAACTTCGCGGCAGCATTCTCTATCGCCACGGCGTTCTTCACCCCCTCCTTGAGGTCGCCGCCAGCTTCATACTCGCACTCGTAGTTCACCGTGTCGAGCCCGGTTATCGCCTCGAGGATCATTTCCTGCATCTCCATCCTCCTGATCCTCTCCAGCGTCTGCTTGCTCTTCTTCGATGCGCCGGACATCCCGCTGAGCAGTGCCTTCGACTCGCCGTCGGCCTTCTCGGAGAGCTTGGCATAAAAATTGGTGGCGGCGTCCTCAGCATCTATGGCATACTTGAGGATCGCGCCGAAGGTACCGAGCTCCACTACAGCCACCTTGTGATTATTGTCTTGCTCTGCGTGTAGAAGTTGATTATGTCCGACGCCTGGGCGTGGAGGTCGCCATACATCGAGTCCTTCCAGCCAGAGAACGGGAAGAAGAAGACCGGCGCCGGGACACCGATGTTGATGCCGACGTTGCCCGCCTCTATCTTGTATGTAAACTCCCTTGCGCTCTTGCCGCTGCCCGTGAATATCGCGCCGGCGTTGCCGAACTGCGAGGTGTTAGCCAGGGCTATCGCCTCGTCGAGCGTCTTCGCCTTCATCAGGCACACGACTGGGCCGAAGATCTCCTCCTTGAAGATCCTCATGCTCGGCTTGACGTTCTCGAAGACGGTCGGGCCGACGAAGTATCCGTTGGGGTACTTCTCGGGCTTCTTGTTCCTGCCGTCGAGCGCCAGCGTCGCGCCCTCCTTGAGGCCGATCTCGATGTAATTCATGACCTGGTCATACATGCCCTTGTTCGAGAGCGGGCCCATCTGCGCATCCGCGTCCAGCCCGTAGCCCATCTTGAGGTTCTTCACCCCCTCGATGTACCTCTTCTTCAGCTCGTCGTAGACGTCGCCGACCGCCACGAAGATCTCGCCCGCAAGGCACCTCTGCCCTGCGCAGCCGCACGCCGACGTAATCAGCGCCGAGACCGTCGCGTTGAGGTTCGCGTCCGGCATTATGACTATGAAGTTCTTGGCCTGCCCCTGGCACGATGCCCTCTTGTTGTTCTGGGCCGCCTTCGTGTATACCGACGATGCAACCTCGGATGACCCGACGAACGAGACCGCCTTCACGTCCTTGCTGAACAGGAGCGCGTCCGTCGCCTCCCTGCCGCCGTAGATCAGGTTGACGACGCCCTGCGGGATGCCGGCCTCCTCGCACGCCTCGACTATCGCCTTGGCGGTCAGCGGGACCGAGCTCGCCGGCTTGAGTATGAACGTGTTGCCGCATGCTATCGCGTTGGGCAGGAACCAGAGCGGTATCATCGCGGGGAAGTTGTACGGTGACAGCCCCGCGCAGACGCCCAGCGGCTCCCTCACGAAGGCCTCGTCGATGCCCTTTGCGACGTCCTCCTCCATCTCGCCCATCATGTGGGTGGTCACGTTGGTTGAGAACTCGATGGCCTCGATGCCCCTCTTGACATCGCCCCTCGCCTCATCCAGGGTCTTGCCATGCTCCTTCACTACAGTCTGCGATATCTCCTCGAAATGCTCGACCATGATGTTCCTGAACTCGAACATGTAGCTTGCCCGCACCGCCGGTGGGGTGCAGCGCCACTCCCAGAATGCATCCTTGGCAGCCTTGATAGCCACCTCGACCTCGGCCTTCGTCGTCCTTGGAACCTTGGCCAGTAGCTCAAGGGTTGCTGGGTTGATGACCTCCTGCAGCTGGGTGCTGCTGGACTCAACCCACTCGCCATTGATGTAGTTTTTCAGAACGTCAACCATGTTTTTGATTTCCTCCATGATTATAAGATGCAGTGTCTGCCTGACGTAGTAGGTTTATGTGACATTTTTCCCATCTTATTTAAACTTTCGTCATATTGTCATCAATTTATAATTCTAAAGGGCACCAATCGCCAATCCGTATTACAGATCGAGCATTTTTTTAAGGGCTCTTGAATAGTGTACCTGTGATTACCCGTGAAGGCAATGCGCGCAGACAATTACCTCATCGTGCGCCTCGACCAGGGCGACGAGGTCATCTCCTCGCTCACGGAGGCGGTCAAAGCCGAGGGCATCCGCTCGGCCGCCGTCCTCTCCTTTGTGGGCGCCCTTAAGGGCTGCCGGCTCATACTCCGGAAGGGGCTCGAGAAGGATATCGACCCCCACGTCGAGGCGGTAGGGAACGGCAACATCTCCTACTTCAGGGGGTCCCCGATGGTCCACCTCCACGTCTCGGTCGGCAGCGACGCCGGCACATGGGTCGGGCACCTGCTGAGGGGGGTCACCGACGTCTTCTGCGAGGCCGTGATTGCCGCCCTGCCTGCGGCGCTGGTCCGCAGCTACAGCGAGGAGCTTGCGGCGTCCGGCGTGACGGTGCCGTACGTTCTGGACCTGGAGTGAGGTGGCCGCAATGCCCGCATACTCCGACAGCGACATCATGGCCGCCATGGCGTCCGGCGAGATCTCGATCTCCCCCTTCGCCGAGTCCTCCCTCTCCGCATCCGGCTACGACCTGAGGTCCGCCGCCGTGGCGACGATCCAGCCTGGCGGGAGCGCCCTCATCCACACCCTCGAGCGGGTCGAGCTGCCCCCGTCGGTCTGCGCCCAGATGTTCATAAGGTCCTCCTTCGCCCGGGAGGGCCTCGTCGGCAGCTTCGCGCTCGTCGACCCCGGATTCAGGGGCCAGCTGACCCTGCGCATCGCCAACCTGGGCGCCGCCCCCGTCAGGATAGGTGAGGGAGAGCGGGTCGCCCAGCTGGTCTTCCACCGGCTCGTGAGCCCATCGAGGCGGCCTTATGCAGGCAGGTACCAGGACAGCTCGGGGACCGTCGGCAGCCGCCGCGATTTTGCATCAGGCGTGTAAAAAAATAAATACGCCGTTCTACTAAACTGATATAGATATTGGAGTGCTGGTACTTTTGAGTGAGGCCACTAGATACGAATATCTCAAGACGCAGATCCGGGCAGTCGAGTTCCTGCGCCTCACCAAGGGCGACTGCAGCTACCAGGAGCTGATGCAGCTGACCGGCATCCCGATCACCGTCCTCAACAGGTACGTCAAGGGGCACATACTCCCCAACCCGGAGCGCGCGCAGGTGATCCTGGAGAGGCTCGAGAAGGGCTACGACGTCACGCGGCACATAATGGACAAGCTGGCCTTCGACAGGGGCGGGTTCCTCGACAACACGAAGATCGTGGGGGACACCCTCATGCTGAGGTTCATAGCGAACCACGTCGTCCAGAAGCTCGCCGGCAGGCGGGTGAGCAAGGTCCTCACCGTCGCCGTCGACGGCATCCCCCTAGCGGTCCACATAGCCGACTCGTTCGGCGTCCCGTTCCTGTACGCCAAGAAGGAGAAGGAGATCGGCGTCTCCAACTTCCTAGAGGAGACCTACACCGTCTCGAGGGCCGGGATTCAGGTCTCGCTGTACATCCCGCGGGGCTCGCTCGACAAGAGGGACAGCGTCCTCATAACCGACGACGTCGTCCGGTCCGGGGAGCAGCTCAAGGCGCTGGTCAACCTGGTGAGGAAGAGCGGCGCCGAGATCTCGGCGGTCTTCGTCCTCATAGCCGTGGGAGACCGGTGGAAGAAGGAGATAGACGAGTCGTCCGACTTCCCGATCTACTCGATCGTGACGCTACCTGAAAGGGACTGAGAGGTCATACGGGGGCCTGAAGACCCCCTTCTCCGTTATTATCGCGGATACCAGCTCGCTCGGCGTAAGGTCGAAGGCAGGGTTCAGCGCCCTGGTCCCCTCCGGGGCCAGCCTCGCCCCTCCTATGTGCGTCACCTCCTCCGGGTCGCGCTCCTCGATCCTGATCTCCGGCGCCTCCACGTCGAGGTCGATCGTCGAGAGCGGCGCGGCAACGTAGAACGGGATCCCGTACCGCCTCGCTATGATGGCATGCCCGCACGTCCCAACCTTGTTGACCACGTCGCCCCTCCTCGTTATCCTGTCGGCGCCGACCACCACCTTCCTCACGAGCCCCCTCTGCATCACGGACGCGGACATCCCGTCCGTTATCAGCCTGAACGGTATTCCCTCGCTCTTCAGCTCGAACGCCGTGAGCCGGGCCCCCTGCAGCAGCGGCCTGGTCTCGCAGGCGTATACCATGATCCTCTTGCCTGCCTGCACCGCGCTCCTTACCACGCCGAGCGCCGTGCCGTGCTCGACGCATGCAAGGGCCCCTGCGTTGCAGTGCGTCATCACCCCGTCCCCGTCGTCGATGAGCTCAGCCCCGTATCCGCCGATGGCCCTGCACCTCATGACATCGTCCTCAGCTATCCTGTTAGCCTCCCTGACGAGCGCCTCCCTCATGGCCGCCGCCCCTCCGCCCCTCCCTCGCTCCCAGGCCGCCCGCATCATCTCCAGCCCCCAGAAGAGGTTCCTGGCGGTGGGTCTCGTCCTCCCTATCCGCTCCGCCGCGCGCTCCAGGTCGTCCACGAGCCCGTCCGCCGTCTCCGCCCGGCTGTTCCTGCCCGCCAGCGCAATCCCCATTGCCGCAGCAACCCCGAGCGCCGGGGCGCCCCTTATCTCCATGGTCTCTATCGCCCTCGCGAGCCTCTCGTGGTCGCCGCAGCTTACTATCCTGAGCTCGGCCGGAAGCCGAGTCTGGTCTATTATCTCGACGCGCCCGTCCTTCCACTCAATCGTCCTCATTGCATGAGCACCTGATCGCATTGGCAACCTCTTCGGACATCGCATTAATACCCCTTGCTACGGGCCTGCTGATCCCCCTGCCGAAGTCCGTCGTCTTGGGCTGGATGCCCGCCAGCACTATCCTCACGCCCGGGATGCCCTCCCTCAGCACCATGAAAAGGACCTTCACGGACTGCTTGTGGGTCGAGAAGGATTGCGCGATGAGGTCCTCCTCCTCGATCAAGGCGCGGCTCCCCGGCCCCTTCTCCATCTCCACCGCGTCGAAGAAGACCATATGCGTCGGCTGGAACCTCTTCATGTCGAGCGAGTAGTTCTCCGGCACCGTGCCGCAGTCGAGCAGGCACACAGACGCCGGGACCCTCCCCCTCAGCTTGGCCAGCACGGCGAGGCCGGCTGCATCGTCGCGCCTTATCCTGCTGCCTACCCCTACGAGCATGAGGCGGCGGCATCCTCTGAGGAATCCTGTCAGCTCCTCTTCGAAGGGCATATTATTAACCAGCCCCAAACTAGGAGATAAAGGTTGGTCGCAATGTCCGAGGCTATCCCGAAGGCTCTCCTCTCAGGCAGGTCCGCAACAATGAAAGGCCCTGAGGCGGACAGGACGCATCAGCAGGGCACCTTCGGGGAGATGGAGAAGGGGGTCCTAACGCTCTCGGACGTCGAGATAATGTACCTCCTCGAAAAGGACAAGATATCGCTCGTCGAATGCAGCGGGAGGGCCCTCTCCATGGAGGACTTCCTGAGGCTTGCGACGGGGGAGGACCCGGACCTCTGGATGCGCTACCTGCTCTACTCCGACCTCCGGAAGCGGGGCTACATCGTCAAGCCGGGGTTCGGGCCGAAGCTTGAGTACCGGGTCTACAGGCGCGGCGCCGAGATAGGCAAGGAGCCCGCCAAGTACCTCGTATACGGGCTCGTCGAGGGGAAGCCGGTCTCCCTCCACGAGATAGCGGCGGTCTCCTCCTCCGCGAAGCTCTCGAAGAAGGACCTCATATTCGCCGTGACGGACCGACAGGGTGAGATTACCTACTATGACGCCTCAGAGATCGACTTCTAGACCCGGTGCAGCCCTGAGGATGATGCGCCCTGTCAACTGCGCCATGATGGGCGCGGCCGTCATCGTCAGCGAGATCGCCATACTCGGCGCCATCCCCTCGCCGGTCCAGATGGCGCTTGGCTTCGCCGTCGGCTTCCTGCTCACGGCATCGGCCATGATAATAAACGATGTCGTGGACCTCGAGATCGACCGGATCAACGCCCCCGAGAGGCCGCTCCCCTCGGGCATGGTCTCGCGGCGGGCAGCAGTATGGATGGCCGGCGCCACCGGGGCGCTCGGCATGGCCGCCTCGGCCCCCCTGTCGTACTATGCCCTCGCGGTAGCGGCGCTGACCTTCGCCTCATCGTACCTATACAACACACGCGGGAAGCAGACCGGGCTCTTGGGCAACTCCATGGTTGCGTTCTGCGTCGCGATGCCGTTCCTCTTCGGGGGCATCGTCGTCGTGGGGTACATCAACCTGCTGGTCGCTGTCTTCTTCCTTCTGGCCTTCCTCGCCACCATCGGGCGGGAGGTGACCAAGGGCATCGCGGACATGGAGGGCGACCGGACGAAGAACATCCGGACCGTTGCGCTCTCCAAGGGCGCGCACTTCGCCGGTGGGGTTGCCGCTCTCTTCTACCTCCTGCCGGTCCTGCTGACGCCGTTCCCGTACCTCTATGGCGCCATAGGGCTAGCCTACGTGATAGTGGTGATCGCTGTGGACGCCGGCTTCTGCTACTCTGCATTTAGCATACTGCGGTCCCACGACAGGCAGAACGCCCTCAAGGTGAAGACGCAGGCACGCTACTGGATGCTCCTCGCGCTGGTAGCATTCCTGCTAGGCGGGCTCTTCCGATGAGCCGTAAAAATGGGCGCGGCGAGCGCGGATTACCTCACGATTGCCGGGACACCCTGCAGGCCCGTGACGGTCTCCTGCTTCTCGGCCATCTTCCTCAGCTTGAACTTGCCCGTCCTGACCTCTTCGGGACCGACTATTAGCACGTACGGTATGCCCTTCTTCTCAGCATACTCGAGCTGCCTGCCGAGCTTCCTCCCCATGATGTCCGGCTCCGCCGGGACTCCCATCCCGACGAGCTCCCTGCTGATCTTGACCGCCTCCTCCGCCACCGCGTCGTTGACGCTGGCGACGAAGACCGCCGTGCCGGATCTCCTCCCCTCAGCCCTTATCTTCTCCATCAGGACCTCGTAAAGCCTCTCGACACCGAGCGATATGCCGGTCGCAGGCGTCGGCGGCCCGCCGAACCTCTCGATGAGCCTGTCGTACCTCCCGCCCCCGCCTATGCTCCCTATCTGTGCTGTCTTGGTCCTTATCTCGAAGACCGGCCCTGTGTAGTAGTCTAGGCCGCGGACGAGGCTGAAGTCGATGCGCATCGCCCCGCCCAGCCCGAACGCCCCGGCGAGCGCCTCTATCCTCTTGAGCTCCTCGACGCCCTCCATCGCCGCCTTAGATGAGGCCAGCTCCCTGGCGACGTAGTCGATCGCCTCCTGCCCCCTGAAGTGCGTGAACTCGAGGACCGCCGCCGCCTTATCCTCCGGCAGGCCCATGGCTGCCAGCTCCCGGGCGACCCCCTCCTCGCCGACCTTGTCCAGCCGGTCCAGCGAGCGGAAGACCTTCGCCTTGCCCTCAGCGCCCATCCCCAGCCCCTCGACCATGCCGTCGAGTATCTTCCTGTCGTTGATCCTTACCTCGAAGTCGCCCAGCCCGAGCGCCCTCAGCGCGTCCACAGCCGTCGAGACGCACTCTAGGTCCGCCTCTATCCTCGCGGCGCCGACGATGTCGATGTCGGCCTGGACAAACTCCCTGAACCTCCCGCTCTGGGGCTCCTCGTAGCGCCAGACCTTGGAGATGTTGAACCTCTTGAACGGCTTGGTGAGGTCCGGCGTGTTGGCGACGACCCTTGCCAACGGCACCGTCAGGTCGAACCTTAGGCCGAGCCACCTCTCCCCCTTGTCTTGGAACCTGTAGATCTGCCTCTCCACCTCGTCCCCGCCCTTGGCTGCCAGGACCTCCCACAGCTCGATCGCCGGGGTGTCCATCTCCTCGAAACCGTGCATCTCGAACGCGTTCCTGACCTTGTCGAGGATGACCCTCCTTACCCCCATCTCATCCGGGAGGAAATCCCTGGTGCCTCTTGGCCTGCCGAACTTCATTGTGGTTCCTTCCTTCTTGGAGTAAGGTTGACCCGCCGCCTCTATAAAAGCATCTGCGGGGGACCATGCCTGAAACATCCGTTAGGATTAAAAGGAAGTTTTGGTTCGATGTTATTCGGTCGTGGGCCCATAGCTCAGTACGGTAGAGCAGCGGGCTTTTAAGAGAAATCGGAGATACCCGTTGGCCGCGGGTTCAAATCCCGTTGGGCCCGCCACCTACTATTCTCCGGATCTGATCGGCGCCTCTGATCGAAGGTCTCGCCAAATCCGCCGGGAAAGCCGGCTGATCAACTGCATGCCTGTGCGTCCATCGTGTGGCGGTGCGTGGCTCCACACTCCCTTTCAGCACATTCCGTGCGAGCTAATATTCCGGCATCTTCCTGAAGCCGATATTGTTGCGAACGACATACCAGAAAAACCTCTGCGGAAGCACCTGTTTTATTGTTTTTAATACACAGTTGCCCTTTTCGCTCAGATGGTAATTCTTGGTATAGTTCGTTTCCACCGATAGTATTATGTTCAGCTCTTCGAGCTTACCGAGGTATTTCACAATCGCCGGCTGAGTCATTACAATCCCGCCTTCCTTCAGGGCTCTCGTGATTTCGCTCTGCGACAAACTCTGACTCCTGCCGAGAATGGTTATGACTGCCCAATTCACATATTCACCGCGGAAGTTGGTCTCAGTGATGGCATCTACTACATCTGAAGGCACGCCCTCAAAATCGACCTTCCCCATAACCGCGCCGTTGTAATCGACCTTGCTTAAAATCGCGGCTGCATATAGTGACACTAGGAACGCAAAGAAGACCGCCTCTATGCTAGTCCTGAAATTGATTAAAAATGAAAGGTTAGTGAAAAGGATTAACGGTGCAATGAGAATAATGGCTCCAAAAACGCGCCTTTTCATATTTGTTCACGTCTTTTGGCATATAAAGT
>MAGS01000088.1:0-10947 GCA_001717005.1 Candidatus Methanomethylicus mesodigestus
GGCATACGATTACGGGATGCCCACCGGCACCGTAAACGTAAGCGTCTACATCGAGGACTGCTGCGGCTACTATGCGTGGCTGAACTGGTCCTTCGAGGTGGACGCGCAGGCCCCGTCCGTGGACATCGTAAGCCCGGCCGGCGGCTCATGCGCCAGCTCCGCCTCGCCGGTGATAGCCGCCTCGTACTCCGACGGAGGGGCCGGGATCGACCTCTCGAGGGTCAGGGTCTACGTGGACGGCGCAGACGTCTCGGCCTCCGCGACGATAGCCCCTTCCTCGGTCTCGTACACACCGGCAGCGCTGGCGGACGGCGAGCACACCGCCTCGGTGGTGGTCTTCGACAACGCCGGGAACTCTGCTAACGCCTCCTGGACTTTCTGCGTCGACACCGCCCCGCCGGCGCTGGTGACATTCACCCCGCCCAGAGGGACCATAACCGCCTCGACGGAGATCCCCGTCTCGTTCACCGTCTGGGATGCCACCTCCGGCGTGGACACCTCAAGCGCGGCGATGACCGTCGACGGCTCGCCCGTGGCATTCGCCACGGCAGGCGACCAGTCTGCGGGCTACGCCCTGTCCTACACCGCCACGCTGGCGGACGGCGAGCACACCGTGGCGGTCACGGTGAGGGACCTCCTCGGCAACGAGGCGACCTACTCCACATCGATCACCGTTGAGACCGGCAAGCCGGCGATAAGCGGGCTCACGCCAATCGGCGGCAGCTTGGTGGCGACGGGAACCCCGACGGTAAGCGCCTCGTTCAGCGACCCGAACGGGATCGACGTCTCGTCCGTGACGGTGTCCGTCAACGGGGAGAACGTGACCGCCGGGGCGACCATCTCCGAGTCGGGATTCTCGTGGACGGGATCCCTCCCTGACGGCGTGCGCAGCGTGCAGGTCTCCGTCAGCGACACCTTGGGCAACGGGGCCAGCGCGTCGTGGGCGTTCACCATCGACACCATCGCACCCGCGGTAACGGGCGCGGCCCCGGCTGACGGCGCCGTCATGAACAACAGCAGGCCGGCGATATCCGCGTCCTTCTCGGACGCGACATCTGGAGTCAACGTCGCCTCGGTCAGGCTGCTGATCAACGGGACAGACGTCACCGCGATGGCCACGGTAACCGGCTCGGGCATATCGTACATGCCCGCGGCGGCACTGCCGGACGGAGCCGCGACGGTGCTGATCCGCGTGAGCGACAACGCCGGCAACGAGGCAACCGCCACCTCGACATGGACTGTTGACACCAAGGCGCCGCCATCGCCGACATCGCCACTGGCGAACGAATCGACCCTAAGCGCCGGGCCGTTCCAGTTCAACGCCTCGTTCTCTGGCGTGGGGTCATTGCCCGGATCGGTCCACCTCTTCATCGACGGGGTGGACGTGACCTCCAACGCTACGGTGACCCCGACGGGCATAACCTACGGCGGCACCCTGCCCGCAGGCAGCCACACGATAACGCTCGTCGTGACCGACGCTGCCGGCAACCCTGCATCCGCGTCCTGGACCGTCAACGCCTCCATCTCGGGCGGGGCAGGCGCTGACATGACCTACGGCTATGCCGGCATAGCGGTGGTCGCGGTCGTCGTCGGAGGCGCGGCCGTCTACTTTGCCACGCGCAAGAAGAAGCCGTAAGGGCGCACAAACTCCCGCTTTTTTGGGAGATCCATCCTTTTTTTCCCTTGCTTTTCCTTCGCACCCTTTCCAGCGGCTCACATTTGTCGCCGGTTCTTGAAGAAGTCTATCTCATCCTTCCGTGCGCATGTAGCCTCCCAGCGGGCTGGCAGCAATGAAGCTAGGGCATGCGCCCAATATTCTGGTGGCAGTGATTGCGGGCGCATACCCTAGGCTCTCTCTTGCCGTGTCTCATTTGGCTTCGTTCCGCCGGCAAGCATGCTGAGCTCCTCCCGCCTCCCCTCTCCGCCGGCATCCTGACGGGCCCGTTCGATAATCCCTGCACCCCTTCCCATATGGCGCTCATGGGTGCCGCACCCGCACCCGCAAGGCCCATGGCCTTGGCTTGGGGCACCCCCCTCGTCGGCCCTGCCGTGCCGGTGCCCTTGATGGCAGGAGTCATGCCAGTGGACCTGACCGTGGCAGCGCCAGCTCACTCTTTAGGCGCCCCCTTCTCAATCAGGAGTTTGTGGTGGTACGAGCCATAGCGGGGCATCCCGCCGCCGCACTTCGGGCAAGGCTCAGAGACGCACGGCACGCCTGGCCTATGGGGGACCATCTCCCCGCACTTCGAGCATACGCACATCCCGGCTGGGCCTTGCCCATCTCCGCCCCACATAATTTCACTACAATTAAGGGATATATCCTAACTAGATCGCTCGTCGGCAGCGTCAGATGTGTATAAGAGACAGAAGTAGGCCATGCCGTAGCCCTCGCCGGCGGCGGTTATGATCCCGTTCTTCTGCAGCACGTCCAGGTGGTGCCTCACGTTGCGGTAGTCCGTCTCAAGCAGGGTCGCCAGCTGGTTCGCATTCAGTGGCCGCTCGTTCAGCGCATTTATGATCCTGGCCCTGCTCGTGCCCCCCCGCGTCCCTGCGATGAGCCACCCGAGGATGTACTTGAGGGAGCGAGCGCTTGAGGACATCTCTACCAGCAACCAATCCGCATACGGGCCGCAGCCCGTTTCCGGTTCTCATTCTCCATCAATAAATTAATAAACATGTCACTTGGGCGCCCGCCGGCCAATCTGAACGGAATTTGGTATAATTCTGAAAAACCGATTAATAACCTTCTGACCATCGTGGAATTGCTGCCGTGCAGGAGAAAGGCAATCATGGAAACTGGGTCTATCAACACCCGCGCCTCTTTGGGGAGGAGAATCCGCAACGTCGGCGTCTGCCCGCTATTTTTCCCCTTAGGTCCCCATGCCGCGTGTAGTATGGGCACCGCCGCCTCGGCGGGTCCCGCCCTCCCCTGCGCCGGGGAAGGCGCGGCGCTACAAGGGAGTGCGCCATGCCGTCCCCGCGCCCTGATTGCCTCATCCGCAAGCATGCACGCCGGACCGAGGCCAGTCCACTGCTCGGGGCGCCCCCGCAAGGGCGCCACCGGTTGCATGCTGTACCTCCACATCAACCATAGTGTTCCCACCATCTCCTGTCTGGCCAATGTGGATAGGGCAGCAACGGCCAGCCGGGGACACTGCGCGTTAACGGCCGCACGGGCGGCCCATGAGCGAGGCAGCAGGGGTGGTGCATCCTGACCATCTACGAGGAGCAGGCTGCCCCCGCCCCCCCTCCGCCGGAGCCGCCCGCCCCGCCAAAGCGGAGGGTCGCGGTAGCGGTCTCACTGCTCATCATGATCGTCGCGATAGCAGGGCTCCTCTCGGGTTACTCGATCGGCGCCGGCGAGGGGGCATCCGCGCTCCAGTCCGAGATAAGCTCCCTCGATGCTGAGGTCTCCTCCCTTAGCGCACAGCTCGCCGCCCTGCAATCCTCCGCAGACGCCAACGGCACCGTCTATCTCGGCAGCAGCCTGAACTCACTCTACGGCTCCGTCAAGGACTCGATAGTCACTGTAATGGGGATCGTGAAGGAGTCGATGGGCTACGGATACTACTCCTACTCCGAGGTCCTCGGCTCAGGCTTCATAGTCAACCTCACCGGGGAGTGCCTCATCGTCACCAACTACCACGTAATCGATGGCATGATCAACGGGTCCGTCACCTTCACCAGCGGGGAGGCATACCCATTCGAGGTCCTCGGCGCAGACGAGTACAGCGACCTGGCGATCCTCGCGGTGGTCGGCGCACCGGCGGGCACGCTCGTCCCGCTGGAGGTCGCCTCCTCCTCCATCGTCCGTGTTGGCGACCCTGTCGTCGCTATCGGCAACCCCTACGGCCTGCAGAGCACCCTCACCTCGGGCATAGTCAGCCAGCTCAACCGGGCCATACAGACCGAGACGAGCGGCAGTCACCTCATTGCCGGCGTCATACAGATCACCGCGCCGATCAACCCCGGCAACTCGGGCGGGCCACTCCTAGACGCGGAGGGGAGGGTCATAGGGATCACCTCTGCGATCGTCTCCGACTCGCAGAACGTCGGCTTCGCGATCCCCTCCGACACCCTCCTCAAGGAGATCCAGGGCCTCGCCGAGCACGGCTCCTACTCCCACCCATACATCGGCATAACCGGCGCGGCGGTCGACTACCTCATCGCAGAGGCCGCCGGACTCGACGCGACCTACGGCGTCCTCATCCAGACGGTCACCGCCGGCAGCCCTGCCGCTGCAGCGGGGCTCCAAGGCGGGGAATACACCGTCACCGTGGCGGGCACGCGCTACTACGCCGGCGGGGACCTCATAGTCGAGGTCGACGGGCAGAGGGTCAGGTCAATGGACGACCTCACCTCGTACATCGAGCTGAACGCATACCCCGGGACGGCCGTCAGCCTGACCGTGCTGAGGGGCGGCGGCACGTTCGAGGTGCCGGTCACCCTGGGCGCATATGGCTGATTTGGTAATGCCCCCTTCATCGCCTCCTTTACCCCTCCTGCCCCCCTGACGGTCGTCAGGCACCGCCTCCCCGTCACATGGCTCCGGATCGCGCGGCCTCAACGGAGGCGGCCGCCTGCAAAAGAGCATTTAAACCTGGCGACCCGAGTATTTGTAGTGATTTTTAATGAACCGTGGTTTTAGAAAGCTAGCAGCAGCAATCCTGCTCTCACTGATGGTACTGTCGGCGACCCCCGGGGTACTCGCAACGGCATACCCTGTATCCGGGGCATACGTCACCATAACCGGCGACAACGGATACGAGTTCGTAATCACCGGCGCCGACGGAACCTTCCTTGTAAACAACACGCTCGCAGCGGGCAACTACACGCTCAGCGCCTACGCGGAAGGCTTCCTCCAGTCCGAGGTGGCATTCACGATCAACGCGGGACAGACGACGCCCCTGGGCGACATCCTGCTCGGTCAGTCCGCAGCCATTGAGGGGACCGTAACCGGGGCCGGCGGCGAACCCCTGCCGGGCATATACATCCTCCTGAGGCGGTCCTCCGACAACAGCACGGTCGACGCTACTTCGACGGATTCGAGCGGCCACTACCGATTCGGCTCGCTCATGACCACCGACTCATACAACCTCTGGTTCTTCACATCGACTTCGACAGGTCATGGGTATATGCAGAAGCACCTCCTCGGAGTATCTGCGACCGTCGGGCAGACCACCACCGGCGCGGACGTCCAGCTCGAGAGGTCCGCCTCGATATCCGGGACCGTGCTGATCGCCCCCAGCACTCCCCTTGAGGGCGCGCTTGTGAGGATCTACGACGCGGTGTCAGGCTCGACGATCGCCATGCCATCCACTGACTCGCAGGGGAAGTACAACCTCTCATGGAACCTGCCGGCAGGGACATACAACGTCTCGCTCGTGCTCGCACCCAGCGCGATCTTCTTCGACCAGCAGCCGATCCAGACGACCGTGGCCGCGGGCCAGCAGTCGTCCGGGAACGACTTCACGCTGCAGAGGTCCGCGTCGATCTCCGGAAGGGTAACATACCCTGACGGCGCCCCTGCACCCTACACCTACGTCGCAGCCTACAACTGGGACACCTTCACGACCGCCGCAGTCTCGTCCGACGCGGACGGCTACTACAGCATCGACTACGACCTCGAGACGGGCGACTTCCTAGTATACGCAAACTCTTGGGATAACAGCGCAGACGTTACCATCTCGACCACCGGCCAGTCCGTGACCGGAGTCAACTTCGTAGTCCCGAGGGCTGGCGCGTACGGCTGGATAGCCGGGGCCGTCACCGATGACCTGGGCGCCCCGATGCCATATGCAGACGTGGCGGCAGAGGGCGATGACTACTTTTTGACCTACACGGAGGAGAACGGCACCTATGTGCTGGAGATCTACATGGGCAGCCACGACACGCTGACCTTCAACGTCTCCTCGTCGGAGACTGGTTACTTCACCGGCTTCGTCTATCCCGTGCTTGTGCACAACGGCTCGACGACCTCCGGCGTCGACATCGTCCTGACTAGGATGCCGACCGGCTCCGTCTCCGGCAGGATAGTCTCCAACGTCGCCCCGCCAAAGCAGGACACGACGATGGCGATAGGCGCGTCGACCCTCGACGGGCAGGTGGGCAACCCGTTCACGCTGACGGCGGCCTGCTCCGTGCCGGTTGATGCGATCGCATCGTTCATGTGGTCCATCAACGGCTCGGGCTTCGGCAACGGCACCTCCGTGAACATGAACGATGGCTATGCGACATTCCAGTTCACGCCATGGGCCCCTGGCGAGCATCAGTTCAGGGTCAGCTGGTTTGGCGACTCCGAGTACAACGGGGCGACCTCTGACACAATAACGATCAGCGTGGCCGACCGGCCGCCGAAGCAGAACGCGACCCTGACGATCCAGTCGAACACCACCAGCGTCAGCGCCGGCACCGCGATAACGCTCAGCGGGGCGATAACGCCATCGCAGACAGGGCAGGTCTCCATACACCAGTCCGTCAACGGCTCTGCCTTCTCGCAGATCGGGAGCGCCACGCTCTCCTCGGGCGCATGGTCGTACCAGACGACGATAACCCAGCCGGGCACATACGCCTTCTACGCGCTGTGGATAGGCAACGACCAGTACTACAGCGCGATGTCCCAGTCGCAGGTCTCAGTGACCTCAACGCCACAGAAGACGACGCCGGTAGTGACGATCTCCGTCTCGAGTGCATCCGTGGCCCTTAATTCCACGCACACATCCGAGGTCGTAACCATCACCGGCACGATGGCGCCGTTCGCCCAGGGCATAACAATCAACGTCCGCGTCACCAACCCAAGCAGCCAGGTGACCAACATGCCCATAACCCCCACGTCCTCGCCTTTCAACGCCCAGGTCACGATAAACAGCGCCGGCTCCTGGATGATACAGGTCCAAGTCCCGGAGGGCGTTGAGTTCAACGCAGCCTCCTCGAACACGGTCAGCGTAAGCGCAACAACGACGGCTGCCGGGGACAACACTATGCTATACGTGGGCGGCGGCATCGCGGGCGTAGCAATATTGGCGGTCGTTGCGGTCTTCCTGATGAAGAAGAAGGCGGCATAACATCCGCCCAACCCCTCTTTTTTTTAAATAGGCGATAGCGCCCCCTCCCCGCCGCCGCACACCAACGCGACGCCGCGGAGTAACGCGCTAAAGGACGAATATCGCCACCGTGATCACAACTGCGAGCGCCACCAGCAGAAGCGCAAGCAGGGTCATTATGTCCTTTTCCATGGTTAATGCTTGTCAGCCACTTTATAAAAGCGTTATGACAATCCGGGCGCCGCGCAGGCGCCGCCGATAACCAATTATATACGCCGCTTTCCATAATACTCCTCAAATGGAGGCTAATCCCATTAGGCGGCCCGTCCAGATCATACTGACTGCGATCATAATCGCTTCGTTCTGCTCCTTAGTGGCGCAGCCTGTCCTATCGTCCCCGCCGGTGGATGCAACCGGCACGCCGGTCACCCTCAACCCCCCCTCAAACGTCACGACGACTTCGCTCACCCTCACCTGGACGCAGTATGGCGCCTCGGGCTTCATGAACTACCGGGTCATGCAGAACACCTACAACAGCTTCGGCTGCAACTGCAAGACCATAAAACTGATCCCCACGATCAACCAGACCTCGACGCCGGTCACCGGGCTCATCCCGGGCACGACCTACTACTTCATGATCCGCGTGGTCACTGCCACCGGGGATATCGACTCGAACGTCGTCAACATCACCATGCCCACCCAGGAGGTCGACACGACCCCGCCAACTGTGGCGATCGTCTCGCCTCAGAACATAACCTACGGCAGGGACCCAATCCTCGTCAACTGGACTGCCGATGAGAGCGCCGTGTGGGCAGGCTATTCCCTGGACGGGGCTGCCCCGGTCAACCTGCCCGGCTCAATTGCGCTTAGCAGCCTCTCGATGGGGCCGCATGTCCTCACTGTCTACGCGAACGACAGCAGCATGAACATGGGCAGCTCCACCGTGCACTTCACGGTGTCATACGACGCGACGCCGCCGACGGTCTACTCCGCGACGGTCGACTCCGTCGTCGAGGGGGAGCCGATAACCATATACGCGATGATCATGGATGACCAGGGCGTCAGCGAGGCGGCGGTATTCTACATGATCAGGGGCGGCACGTCCTTCACACGGCTCGATCTTACTGCGTGCCCCACCTGCGAGAACCTCTACGAGGCCAACTTCACCGCGCCCGTGGGCATAGACGCCATCATCGACTACTACCTCTTCGCGAGCGACGGCGAGAACAACGCGACCTCCCCGTCGGGCGCGCCGGGCGAGCTCCTCAACATCACCGTCATGGCACGGCCGCCAGCCGTCCAGATCATCTCGCCTGTGAACGCGACCAACAGCTCCGCCCTCATCACGTGGGAGCCGAGCGACGCCGCCGACTTCCAGATGTACTCCATCATCATCACGCAGGGCTCCAGCTCCGCCGTAGTCGCCAACATAACCGCCAAGCAGACCCCCTCCTACCTTGCGAGCGGGCTCGCCGCGAACACGACCTACGGCTTCACGATCAGGGTATACGACTCCACCGGGCTCTTCCGGGACTCCGAGACCGTGACGGTCTCCACGCTCCCCAACACATCTGAACCGGGGCCTGAGCCCGAGCCATCATGGCTCTCGCTGTACGGCCCGTACATCGGCATCGGCGCCGCGGCGGCCGCCATAGCCGGGGTTGCGATCGCCCTCTACCTGCGCAGGAAGGCCTGATCATCAACGCCCCACTATTTTCACAAACTAAAACCCTTTTTTTGGACACTGCCCGCATCCCCATCTGCGCCGCCCCCTGTGGCGTGTGGTCAAGAATGCTTGCCCAATACGATTAATAGCTTACCGCCAGAGATAGACACCATCGGAGTGCTAAACAATGTACGGTGAGTGTCTTTTCCGAGGCGTTTGCCTTTATCGGCAGTAGATCTCTGAACCTGATTCTTGCGGCATCCCCCGCCACCCATTCAGCGCGTGCGGGGAGGCGTGCGTACAAGGGGGCCCTGCGATGATGCGTATACCTGTCGCCGTGTGGCTGCTAGCGCTGGCGGCATGCTTCATCGCGGTCCCCGTCCTGGCTGCGACGGTGGGCGGATGGTATGCCTACTGGGGAACGATGGCCCTCTCGGCCGTCTGGGCCGGGATAATGCTCTGGATCAAGCTGACCAGGTACTGGGAGGTTGACGAGTGATGGCAGACTCCATCCCCATACCGGTGCCGACGCCCGAGTCGTCGATGGCCGTCACGGTCTGCATCGTGGCAATGCTCGCCGTCTCGACCCTCATAGGGTTCTACTTCTTCAGGCGCTCCAAGACCTATGACGAGTGGATGATCGGGCACAGGGACATGGGCCCCATAGTCACCGGGCTCGCCCTTACCGCGAGCTGGCTGAGCGGATGGGCGATATTCGGGAATGCCGGCCTCTCATACACCTACGGCTGGTCTGGCAGCTGGCTGATAGGCACCATGAACCTCATGGGTCTCTCGCTCTGCGTCGTGATGGGCTACAGGATGCGCCGCTACACGGGGCTAGGCGCGCGGACCGTGCCGGAGGTCGCGAGGATACGCTTCGACAGCAGGCTCGTCCAGGCGTTGGCCGGGGGCGCAATGATAATCCTCCTCATAGTCTACAGCGTGGGCCAGTACAAGGCGATGGCCTCGGTCTGGACGCTCACGACCGGGACCGGCTGGCTGGGCAGCCTAGTTCTGACTGCGATACTCTGCGCGGTCTACATCGTGGTGGGCGGATACGCCGGCACCCAGGTCTCCCTCGCGCTCCAGGGCGGCATATTCATGGTCATAGGGTGGATCTTCGGGATAGCCTCCATATACTGGGCAGGAGGTCCCGCCAAGATAGCAGAGGTCATAGCCGCCGCCGACTATGTCGGGAAGGGCGGCGCCGCCACGACGATCCCCATAGGGGGCTACACGACCGCCCTCGGCCCGTCCTACGCGGGCTACGACTGGCTCGGGGTGATCGCCGCAATGTTCATGTTCCTGCTCATGGCGACGGGCTTCCCGCAGAACATCGCGAGGTTCCTCGGCACAAGGAAGGTCACGAAGAAGGAGTACAGCATACTCATGCTCCTCGTCGCGCTCAACTGCGTCACGCCTCTGATGGTCGGCGCGATGGGGCTCGCGGCCAGGGCAGTCTGGGGCGCAGACCTCATGACGATCGCCCCCATATTCGGGGACGCCGCGGCCTCGCTGGTGAGCATGGCGATGGGCGGGCCCGTGGGCGCCGCGATCTTCTCGATGGCAGTCTTCTCGGCCGCCGTCTCCACGATCGCCGGCATGGTGATGATCATGGCAACGAACATCAGCAGGGACTTCGTGTACAACCTGATGCCGAAGACGCCGCCGAGGGTCCTGCTGCTGCTCGCGAGGATCTTCGTGATCCCGCTGATCATAATACCGCTCTGGTGGACCTACACCTCGCCGCCGCCGGTCCTCTCCGAGTTCATGTCCGGCTCCGCGGTTGCACAGGCCGGCATATTCTTCTTCGTGATCGCGGTGTCGATGTACTGGAAGAGGGCGACCAAGTGGGGGGCCGTCGCGGCCATAGTCTACGGCATGGCAGCGGCACTGCTCCACCCCAACGTCTGGGGGAGCGCCCTGCCGCCGTTCAACCATTGGGGCGTCTGGGCACTCACGGTGATGGGCGGGTGCGCGCTCGTCTACGTCGTCGTGAGCCTCCTCACCAAGCCGCTGCCGAACGAGAAGCTGGCCGTCTTCTTCCCTCAGAAGAAGCAGGCGCCGGCCCAGCCATCGCAGACGGAGGCGCCGGTGGAGGCACAGGCACAGGCGCAGGTGCAAATGCCTGCACCAGGGCAGCCGACGCAGTGATTGGCTTCATGGGGACGGCGTGCCGCCCCTCCCTTTTTTCTTCCCCGCTTTTTCCTGCCCCCTGCCCCCCCCATAACATCCGCC
>MAGS01000088.1:11320-93266 GCA_001717005.1 Candidatus Methanomethylicus mesodigestus
ACATCCGCCGGGTCATCTTAACGTTATTATACTATATTGACGATAATTCCCTCAGGTGCGTCTCATGAAAGCGCTCGTCCTAAGCGGCGGCAAGGGCACACGCCTGCGCCCGCTCACGTTCACGCTGGCGAAGCAGCTCATCCCCGTCGCGAACCGCCCCATCCTCGGGTACGTCCTCGACCAGGTCAGGGATGCGGGGATCGCAGAAGTCGGCGTCATAATCGCCCAGGAGACCGGCAATTACGTGAAGGATTACGTGAAGGACGGCTCCGACTGGAGGATGCGCGTCGATTACATACTGCAAGAGCCGCTCGGCCTTGCCCACGCAGTGAAGCAGGCGCGCCCATTCCTGGGCGGCTCGCCGTTCGTCATGTGCCTCGGGGACAACCTGCAGGGCAGGGGCATATCCAACCTCGTCAGGCGCTTCGAGGAGGAGAAGCTCGACTGCCTCATCCTCCTGAAGGAGGTTCCCGACCCGCAGCGATTCGGCATCGCGGTCCTCGACTCCGGCGGCCGTGTCACCAAGCTCGTCGAGAAGCCGAAGGAGCCGCCGACGAACCTCGCGGTCGTGGGGACCTACCTCTTCTCCCCGAAGGTCCACCTGGCCGTGGACCGGATAAAGCCCTCGTGGCGCAACGAGCTCGAGATCACCGACGCGATACAGGAGATGATCAACATGGGCTTCAGGGTCAAGGCAGAGGTCCTCGACTCTTGGTGGCTCGACACGGGCAAGAAGGACGACATCCTCACCGCCAACCAGATAGTCCTCGACGAGTACGTGAGGAGGGACGTCAGGGGCAATGTCGAGGAGAGCACGGTCGAGGGGCGCGTCATCGTCAGCGAGGGCGCCTCCGTGAAGGGGAGCCGGGTCAGGGGGCCGTGCGTGATAGGGCGCGCCGCATCCATCGAGGGCTCGTTCATCGGGCCGTACACAAGCATAGGCGACTCTGCCCAGGTCGTAAACTCCGCCATAGAGAACTCGATCCTCATGGCCGGCGCCTCCGTGAAGGACGTCGAGCGCATGGAGGACAGCCTCCTCGGGAGGAGCGCGAGGGTCTCGAAGAACGGCAGGTCCCACTCTGTGAAGGCGAACGTGGGCGACTTCTCCGAGATCGAGGTCTGACCGCTTGTCTTAAATCGGCTGGAACCGAGTATTGTAACGGTCGTTCAAGATGCTACCAGGAATCGCGCTCAGGCAGCTCAAGAGGTTCCCGGACGACAGGGGGATCTTCACTGAGATACTGCGTTCAGACTGGGACGACGTCGTCAAGGACGAGGTCAGGCAGGCGAACTACTCCGTCTCGCACCCCGGCGTCGTCAGGGCATGGCACAGGCACGAGAGGGGGCAGGTAGACCTCTTCCTCTGCGTCAGGGGGTCGGTCAAGATCTGCGCATACGACGACGCATCCGGGGAGCTGGACGAGGTCGTCTCCTCAGGTGACTCGCTCCAGCTGGTCAGGATCCCGGGCAGCTTCTGGCACGGCTTCAGCGTCGTGGGGCCCGCGCCCGCCCACCTCATATACTTCACCAACAGGCTCTACGACGCGAAGAGGCCCGACGAGCTGCGGCGCCCGTGGGACGACCCGTCGGTCGTGCCGAAGTCCATCAACGGCAGGAAGGATGACCCGCGCTGCGGCAAGCCGTGGGACTGGCTCTACATTCCGTTCAGGTAGCGCAGATGGTGGGCAGCAATGCACATACTCGTCACCGGCGGCCTCGGCTTCATAGGGAGCAACTTCATACGCCTGATGCTTGACAGCGGCTACTCCGTCACCAACCTCGACAACCTCTCATACGGCTCGAGCATAGACAGCCTGAGGGGGGTCGAGCCAAACCCCAAGTACCGCCTCTTCAGGGGGGACATATGCGACGCCCCCCTCGTCGAGGGGCTCGTAAAGGAGGTCTCCTGCATCGTCAACTTCGCGGCCCAGACCCATGTCGACAGGTCCATCTCGGACCCCATGAGCTTCTACAGGACGAACGTCGGCGGCGTGGTCACCCTGCTGGAGGCGGTGAGGAAGTCAGGGCGCGATGTCAGGCTCGTCCAGATAGGGACGGACGAGAGCTACGGGGACACCGCCAAGGGCTCCTTCAGGGAGGCCGACAGGCTCAGCCCGTCATCGCCGTACTCCGCATCCAAGGCGTCGGCGGACCTCTACGCCCTCTCCTACCGGCGGACCTACGGCATCGACGCGGTGGTGACCCGGTGCACCAACAACTTCGGCCCGTTCCAGTCGCCGGAGAAGCTCATACCGAAGACCATAATCCGCGCGGAGAAGGGGCTCAAGGTCCCCGTCTACGGCACCGGCAGCAACGTGCGGGACTGGATATACGTCGAGGACCACTGCAGGGCGGTCAAGGCCGTCATGGAGTCCGGAAGCCCGGGGGAGATCTACAACATCTCCGCCGAGAGCGAGCTGGACAACCTCACCGTGATCAGGAAGGTCCTGCGGATGATGTCCCTCCCGGAGACTCTCATCGAGTTCGTCGAGGACAGGCCGGGCCACGACGTCAGGTACAGCCTCGACTCGGGCAAGCTGAGGGCGGATCTGGGCTGGAGGCCGCTCCATTCTTTCGACGATGCCCTCTCGAGCACGGTCGGCTGGTACCTCGGCAACGAGTGGTGGTGGGGGCCGCTTGCCGACGAGAGGACACTCTCGCCCGCCCCGTGGAAGCTCAAGTGGTAGTGCGGCGGGATGCTGGATAAGGGGACCGGGCGGCGGCTTGGGCGGGGAGGGCGCGCCGTGCGCCCGCCGGACCAGAACTGGCTCCCGCACTAAGTTTAAAGAGGCGTCCCACTTTATTTATCATGGCGGCGCGCCATCGGCACCTACGCCATCCGGGCGCGGCCCGCTGTGGAAGGAATGAAAGATGCGCGTTCTAATAACCGGCGCAAACGGCCTCCTTGGCTCGAAGCTCTCGGAGATCTACTCGCGGAGGGGGCACGTCGTCTACGCCGGATTCACGTCCGTCCCGCCTGCCATCGGAAAGCCGGTCCAGATGGACGTCACCGACAAGGTCACGGTAAGGGAGGGCTTCGAGAACTGCAGCCCAGACATAGTCTACCACTGCGCAGCCGTCACGAACGTGGACGCCTGCGAGGCGGACCCGAACCTCGCCAACGAGGTCAACGTCGAGGGGACCCGCTACATCGTCCACGAGGCCAAGCGCGTAGGCTGCCAGGTCATCTACATCTCCACCGACTACGTCTTCGACGGGCAGCAGGGGTGCTACCGTGAGGAGGACGCGCCGAACCCGATCAACGTCTACGGGAAGACCAAGCTCGAGGCTGAGCGCGTCGTGCTGGCCTCAGGCCGGCCCTCCGTGATAGCGAGGACGAGTGTCATCTTCGGGGCGTCCCCGTCCAGCGGCAAGCAGAACTTCGCCCTCTGGGTGATGGACAGCCTCCGCAGGGGCGAGCGCGTGCAGGCACTGACCGACATGTACGCCTGCCCCACCTACAACCAGAACCTCGCCGAGATGCTGATCGAGACCGCCGAGAGGGGGTTTGCCGGCATCTGCCACCTCTGCGGGGCCACTCGCGTCTCCCGCTACGACTTCGCCGTTGCGATAGCCGAGACCTTCGGGCTCGACAGGTCGATGGTCCAGCCCGCGGTATCCGCCGACATCGGGCCCAAGATGAAGGCCAAGCGCCCGCCGGACTCCTCGCTCGACAACTCCAAGTCCCTCCGCATGCTGAGGACGCGGCCCATGGGGCTGGATGATGCCCTCGCCGCCATGAAGGCCGAGATGGACGCCAACCCGCTGATACGGCCGAGGGAGACCCCGGAGTAGCGCGCCGTCCTGGGCAGCGGCATCCGAAAACCCTTTTAAGCCCCATTTCGACATAGCAGATGGCGTTGGGGCAAGACATAATGAATTTCCGCATTGGCAGCAAGCACATCGAACTCCACCCGAGCCGCTCGCCCGCAAAGAAGCGCAGGGCATAACACGCGACCGTCGCGCCAAGTGCCTTCAGAACCCTCAGTGGCTATGAGAGAGCGCCAGCGTCTGCCCTCCATCCGTTCCCATTCTTCTCCGTCAAACATAAATCGCACATAAGGCAATCCTATTTAACATCGGTTCGGCAGTCCGGCGGTGCGGGCGCGCAACACCCGCAGGCGCGGGGCCGGGCCGCACGCAGGGTGCAACCAAATGTCACTATTCAAGAAGGTCAGCCAGGACGTCAACCTGCCTGAGCTGGAGGAGCGTATGCTCAGGCTCTGGGAGGAGACGGATGCGTTCAACGTGCGCAGGAGGATGAACAGGGGCAGGGAGAAGTGGTCGTTCCTGGACGGGCCGATAACCGCCAACAACCCGATGGGCGTGCACCACGCATGGGGCAGGACATACAAGGACCTCTTCCAGAGGTTCCACGCCATGATGGGCTGCGACATCAGGTACCAGAACGGCTTCGACTGCCAAGGGCTCTGGGTCGAGGTCGAGGTGGAGAAGGCCCTCGGGTTCAAGTCGAAGCAGGACATCGAGAAGTACGGCGTATCGGAGTTCATAAAGAACTGCAAGCAGAGGGTGCTGAGGTACGCCGCCAAGCAGACCGAGCAGTCCATCCGGCTCGGCTACTGGATGGAGTGGAACGACCCGGCCAAGCTGAGGGCGCTGGCCGATGCGCTCGACAGGCCCGAGGCGGCGGTGGAATACGCCGGCGAGGCGGGAGGCAAGGTCACCGGCACGCCGGAGCAGGTCATAGGCCAGCTCGGCTCCCTCAAGCTCGGCGGCTCATACTTCACAATGGCCGACACCAACAACTACGGGATATGGGCGGTCATCAAGAAGTGCCACGAGAGGGGCCTCGTCTACAAGGGCATCGACGTCATGCCTTGGTGCCCGCGCTGCTCCACCGCCCTCTCGGAGCACGAGATCGCGACGGAGGGTTACAGGGAGGTTGCCCACACCTCCATGACGGTCAGGATGCCGATCCGCGAGCGCCCCGGCGAGAGCCTCCTGGTGTGGACGACCACCCCGTGGACGCTGACATCCAACGTGGCGGTGGCGGTCAACCCCAACATGACGTACGTGAAGGTCAGGCAGGGCGGCAGCGTCTACTATGCCGCCAAGGCGGCCGCGCAGAGGCTCTTCGGGAAGGATTACGAGGTCCTGGGCGAGGTCCTGGGGGGCGAGCTCGAGGGGCTCACATACGACGGCCCGTTCGACGAGCTCCCCGCCGTCGCCGCATCCGGGGCGCCGAAGCGTCACAGGGTCATACCCTGGGCGGAGGTCAGCGAGGAGGAGGGCACCGGGATGGTCCACATCGCGCCCGGCTGCGGCAAGGAGGACCACGAGCTCGGCAAGGAGTTCTCGCTTCCCGCCCTCTCGCCCATCAACGAGTTCGGCGAGTTCATCGGGGGCTTCGGCCCGTTCACCGGCACCCACGTCTACAGCTCCGTCGAGCCCGTCAAGGCCGCCCTCAAGGTTAAGGGCATCCTCTTCAAGGCGGAGAAGTACCGGCACAGGTACCCCTTCTGCTGGCGGTGCTCCAACGAGCTCGTCTTCAGGCTCGTCGACGAGTGGTTCATATCCATGGGGGAGCGGCGCCTCACCGGCGGCGACCCTTCTGAGGAGCCGGAGGACGCGGGCGCCATGGGCGCGCAGGAGGCGCCGAGCCTCAGGGAGCAGATCAGCGGGGTCACGCGCCAGGTCACTTGGGTCCCTGCCTTCGGCCTCTCCCAGGAGCTTGACTGGCTCCAGAACATGAGCGACTGGATGATATCGAAGAAGAGGTACTGGGGCCTCGCGCTCCCCATATGGGCATGCCGGTCCTGCGGCTCCTTCGACGTCATCGGCAGCAGGGAGGAGCTCAAGTCCAGGGCGAGCAGCGGGTGGGACGCCTTCGAGGGCCACTCGCCCCACAAGCCTTGGATAGACATGGTCAAGATCAGGTGCCCCAAGTGCGGCGCCGAGATGTCCAGGGTCCCTGACGTCGGCAACCCGTGGCTCGACGCGGGCATAGTCGCCTACTCCACGGCCGGCTACTTCGAGGACAGGAAGTACTGGTCCGAGTGGATACCTGCGGACCTCATCTGCGAGTCCCTGCCGGGCCAGTTCCGCAACTGGTTCTACTCGCTCCTCACGATGAGCACGATCCTGGAGAACAGGCCGCCGACGAGGGCGGTCTTCGGCTTCGGGACGGTCCTGGCGGAGGACGGGCGCGAGATGCACAAGTCGTGGGGCAACGCCATCTGGTTCGACGACGCCGCCAAGAGCATGGGCGCCGACGTGATGCGTTGGATGTACTGCACGGGCCGCCCCGAGGCGGACATGCTCTTCGGGTACAAGCGCGCAGAGGAGGTCAAGAAGGAGTTCATCATACCGCTGTGGAACATATACTCCTTCTTCGTCACGTACGCTGAGCTCGACCGCTGGGCCCCGTCCGGCAGGCAGGCATCCTACACCCAGCTCGACCGCTGGATACTTTCCAAGCTCCAGGTCCTCATCCGCGACGTGACCTCGTGCCTCGAGGCCTTCGATCCGGCCGGCGCCTCCACGCGCATCGGAAAGTTCGTCGACCTCCTCTCCCAGTGGTACATAAGGCGCTCGAGGAGGCGCTTCTGGAAGAGCGAGTCGGACGGGGACAAGGAGGCGGCATACTCCACGCTCTACTCCTGCATCACCACCCTGCTGCGCCTGCTCGCGCCGTTCGTCCCGTTCGTCACCGAGGAGATATACCAGAACGTCGTGCGGTCGATCGACAGCGGCGCCCCCGCCAGCGTCCACCACTGCAGCTGGCCCAAGCCGGACGACTCCCGCATCGACGCGCCGCTCATGGCATCCATGGACGCGGCGATCCGGGCATGCAGCCTGGGCCACTCCGTCAGGAGCGCATCCGGCGTCAAGGTCCGCCAGCCGTTGGAGAAGGCCATGATCTTCTCGGACGCGAAGCTCGCCGGGCAGATGGCCCCGCTTGAGGAGCTGATCAAGGAGGAGCTGAACGTCAAGAGGATCGAGTTCGGCATGGACAAGGAGTCGCTAGTCGACTTCAAGATCAGGCCCCTGCCGCGCCTGCTTGGCGTGAAGCACGGCAGGGCCCTCCCCAAGATACTGGCGGCGGTCGAATCCATGAGCCAATCCGACCTCGCCGCCCTCTTCAGGGCAGGCAGGAGCGTGCAGCTGAACATCGACGGCAAGCGGGTGGAGCTGCTGCCGACCGAGGTCGAGGTCCAGTCCAGGCCGAAGCAGGGGTTCAGCATGGCGGAGGAGTCCGGGCTCGCCGTGGCGGTCGACGTCAACGTCACGGAGGCGCTGAAGGAGGAGGGCTTCGCCAGGGACATCGTCAGGAGGATACAGAACCAGCGCAAGGAGTCCGGCTTCGAGATCTCCGACAGGATCGAGGTCTACTACTCCGCATCGCCGAAGCTCGCGTCGGTCTTCTCCAGGCAGGCTGGCTACATCGCCGCGGAGACCCTCGCCGCGAAGCTCGACCCGGGTCCGCCCCCGCCAGGCGTCCAGGTGTGCGAGTACGAGATCGAGGGGGAGAAGTTCTCCGCAGGGCTGGTCCGGCTAACCAAGGCATAGCCGGGTCCCCTGCGCCTGCGCCCCCCCTTTCCTCTTTTCTCTCCCGCGCTTTCCCTTGCTGACCTTCGACCGTGCCCATCCCCAATGCCCCAAAAGGCATACATCTAACCTGCGCAAGAGAGATAACGAGAACTTATGGGTGCCTGGCCCCTGAAGCTCATCAACGCCCTGATCGCCATCTCCATCTTGGCTGCCGTAGCCGTGGTCGCCGCGATGGCGGTCAGCCTGGTCCTCCTCGCCCCCTCTGTATCGGTCGGCGAGCCGCAGATCTCCGCCTCCCCGTCGAACGCCTCCATCTCGGTCTCCGTGCCGTTCGTCGCCGCAAACCCCGGCGTCTTCGCGATCAACGGGCCGGCTGTGTGCGTCACCCTCGAATCGTCGGAGGCGGTCCTCCTCTCGTTCTCATCGGAGCCGATCACGATCCCGCCCGGCTCGCCCAGCCGCAATTACAGCTTCGCGATCAGCGTCAACCTCTCTGACCTCCCTGCCGACGAGCTGAGGCGCCTCGTCACGTCGGAAGACACGCTGGTCCTGAAGGCCTCCGCCAGCATCGAGATGTTCCCGCTGGCGGGCGTAGGCGCATCGGTCGACGCCTCGGCCGAGTGGTCCCCGATAGTCGCCAACCTCACCTTCCTCGCCCCTGAGGTCGAGCCACTCAACCTAACACACGCCAGGGTGACCCTACCCTTCACCTTCATCAACCCGTCCGATCTAGATGTGCCCGCTGTCATCGAGGGCAACCTGACGAGCACATACGGCGCCTCCGCGCACTTCTCTGAGGCGCTGACAATCCAGTCCAACTCGCCGAACTACGGCACGGTCTTGGCTGACATCCCGCTGCCGGCGAACATGACCCCCTACCTCCTCTCCAACGCGACCCTCGGCTTCAGCGCATCGGCCTCGGTCGCGCTCCTCGGTATCGTCCAGATCCCCTTCAACGCGACCTGTGACCTCGCCTGGGGCGCGCCGCTGGCAAACCTTACCTTCGGCGACCCTGCTGCCGGCCCGATCAACTCTACCCACTCCCTCATCGCGGTGCCCTTCTCGTTCTTCAACGCCAACGGCATCCTGACCGCCGAGGGCTCATTCGACGCGGTCCTCCTCCTGCCCAACGGCACCGTCGCGGGCGCCTCAGGCCAGGTGGACTTCCTGGCGCCGCCCCACACAGCCTTCGAGTCGAACGTGGCATTCGAGATCCCGAACGCCGCCGCCTCGCCGTCCTACACGCTGGTCGCCATCTTCGGGACGCCATACGGCAGCTTCCAGATGGAGGTGGTAATAGATGGGTAGGCACACGATCCTCGGGCTGGAGATATCGACCGGCAGGCTCGCGCTGCGCATCGCCGCCGGGGTCATGCTCGCGGCGGTGCTGTTCGCCTTCCTCTCCCTCCTGCCCATGGCTGCGCAGGGCATCCTCTCGGAGTTCCTCCCCGAGGAGTTCGGCGCCTTCTACGACGTGATTGCCCCCCTCATCCACCCCGCCCTCCCATTCACGGGCGCGGCGATCGCCTTCCTCTCCCTCCTGATCGTCGTGCTGAGGGGCTCCGCTGCATACGGGCCAGTGACCGCCGCCTTCGGGCTGGCGTTCATTGCCCACATCCTGCTGGCATTCAGCTTCGGCACCCCCTCGCTGGCCTTCCCGCCGGAGATGATCACCCAGGCGCTGCAGGAGGCTCTCAACATGCCGGTCGCCATCGATATCGAGCTGGCCGCCTACGCCGACCTGACGGGCCTCATGCTCGTCTTCATGCTGCCGTTCATCCTGACCGTGATAAAGGGCGTCATCCTGACCGTCAGTCGCCGTTCCTGAAGATGATCTGCTGGCCGCCCCTGCCGCCTGCGAGCCTCACCATGACGTACCTGCCCCGCATCCTCGCGCCACGGGCGATGATGACGATCTTCCCCTCCTCCCACTCCAGCGCCTCGTAATCGCCCCTGTCCCAGATCCTGACCGTGCCCGCCCCGTAGCTCCCCTCGGGTATCGTCCCCTCGAACCCGGCGTAGCCCAGGTCGTGGTCGTCTACCATTATCGCCAGCCTCCTCCGGGTGTCCCCCCTTTCAGGGATGCCCTTCGGCACCGCCCAGCTCTTCAGTACGCCGCCCCTCTCGAGGCGTAGGTCGTAGTGCAGCTGCCTCGCGTGGTGCTCGTGGACCACCATGATCCCGCCCCCCTGCTGCAGGCCGCCCCCGCTGCTGCCCCCTCCCCTGCGGGCGCCGCCTGTCCGTGGATCAGGCACTTGAAAATGTCACTCCCCTGAGAATTACTCGCGCCCAGGCTTATCAGCTGACTGCTGGCTGCTGGACTGATGCTGCGATTGCCCCCTCCCCTGAATGCCTGAGGGGGTCTGAATTATGCGGCAAATGGTTGCCCGTGTGCATACGAGCTGCAGAATTTAGGCGCCCTGGCCGGGATTCGAACCCGGGTCACAGACTCTCTACGGACCTGCCTGATGGCAATGCCGTCCTCGACAGGCCTGTATACTGGGCCGAACTATACTACCAGGGCTTCCTCGGATTCTTCTTTAAGGTGAGCTATTAAAATCTATCTATGCCCCCTCCCGGGCGCCCTCTGCCCCGACGGATGCCGCCCTGAGTCATCAAGCTTAATATCAGGTTCATGACTCTCATATCCTAGGAACCTTTTGGTGGTCCATCCGATGTCCAGCGAATTCAGGAGCGCCGCCCCCCTCATCATACTCATCCTCGTCGCCGGCCTCTACGCAGGCTATGCGGTCGCGGTATTAGCGAGCCCCCTTGCGGGCAGCAACCAGTACCTCGCGCAGAGGGTGGGCGCCCTCGAGGGGATAGTCGCCGCCCTGCAGTCGCAGATCAACGACCTGGAGCACGGGAACTCCACAGCGTCGGACTGCGCCTCCCTCAACGACATCTACACCGCCTCCAAGGGTTCGATAGTAACGATCACCGGGCTCGCTGCATCGAGCCCGCTCCTGGGCGGCTACTCCGAGGTCCTCGGCTCAGGCTTCGTCGTCAACCTCACCGGGGAGTGCCTCGTCGTAACGAACTTCCATGTCGTGGACGGCCTAGTGAACGCCTCGATGACATTCGTCGACGGCGAGTCCTACACCTTCGACGTGCTGGGCGCCGACAAGTACAGCGACCTGGCGGTCCTCAGGCCGCACGCCCCGGCCTCGAAGCTCAAGCCGCTCGCCGTCGTCTCGTCCTCGACCCTCCTGGTCGGCGACAGCGTGGTTGCGATCGGCAACCCCTACGGCCTGCAGAGCACCCTCACCTCGGGCATAGTCAGCCAGCTCAACAGGGCCATAAGGACCGAGACCGCGGGGAGCTACACAATCGCGGGTGTCATACAGATCAGCGCGCCGATCAACCCCGGCAACTCGGGCGGCCCGCTCTTCGACTCGCAGGGCAGGGTCGTCGGCATCACGACCGCCATCATCTCCGGCTCGCAGAACGTCGGCTTCGCGGTCCCGTCGGACACCATCGTGAGGGAGATCGTGGCGCTCTCGACCGCCGGGCACTACCAGCACCCGTACCTCGGCATAACCGGCGTCTCGAACAGCTACCTGATCTCGCAGGCGCTGGGCCTCCAGCTGACATACGGCGTCCTCATCCAGACCGTGACCGCCGGCAGCCCTGCCGCCTCAGCGGGGCTCCAGGGCGGTACCTACACCGCCACCGTCGGCGGGAGCAACGTCAGCGGGGGCGGGGACCTGATTGTCTCCATCGACGGCAGGCCCACGATAATCATAGACGACATGACCTCCCTCCTCGACGCCTACCTGCCGGGGCAGAACGTCAGCATCACCGTCCTGAGGGGCGGGGAATACCTCGTGCTGCCTGCGGTTCTCGGCGCCAGGCCTTAGTTTTCTGCCGCGCGCCTCCAAGAAAAACTATAAATGTGGATACCATTTCAGATAGCTGTAGCCCGCCCTAGCTCAGTGGTAGAGCGCCCGGCTGTAGACCGATGGTCGCGCAAGGGAATTCGCCATGGGCGGTACATGTCCTTGCGCCAGCCTGGGCAATTACCGGGTGGTCGCTGGTTCAAGTCCGGCGGGCGGGACCACCATCTTAGCACCAACTCCATGCAGGCGCGCTGAGCCTGTCCGCCTTCTTTTGGCGAATTGAGTACTGTGCTTTATCAAAAACTTTATTAGGGCTTGTATTTTGGAGAATGGATAGCTCGATTCTGGGCATTTTGTGTTTGTTCAAAATATTTTTGGGTGGTAAAATCTTGGGCAAATTTGATATCCTCGAACACGACCTTGTACCGGAGTTCCGAATCCTCAACCGGGAGGAGTACCAGCAGCTCAGGAAGTCCCTCGGGATAAGGAAGGAGGACCTTCCGTGGATAAGGAACAGCGACCCCGTCTGCTTAAGGATCAAGGAGGCGCAGAAGAGCGCGCACTGCCCCAAATGCGACGGCAAGCTGGTCGAGTCGGTGGAGGAGCGGGAGTTCAAGGGGGTTACCACCCAGAAGAAGGTAATGAAATGCGAGAAGTGCGACTACTACGAGCCGGTCCTGGGGCCAGGGCAGATCCTTGAGATAACCAGGAGGAGCCAGGTCGCAGGGCACGCGGTCGCATTCAGATACGTTGTTCCAGGGTGATTCCGATGAGCGATATTGCAATGGACGACCGGTGGGTGCTCATCGAGTCCTTCTTCAGGGAGAAGAACTTGGTGAGGCCGCACTTGGACTCATTTGACGACTTCATAAAGAACAAGCTTCAGGAGATCGTGGACGAGCAGGGCGTCATAGAGACCGACGTCCCCGGGCTAAAGATCAAGCTCGGCACGCTCACCATAGGGAAGCCGACGATCCACGAGGCGGACGGCTCCGAGAAGGAGATCCTGCCAATGGAGGCCAGGCAGAGGAACCTGACCTACGCGGCGACCATGCGCCTCTCCGTCATACCCATCGTTGACGGCTACGAGGAGGACGCCATATCGGTCTACATCGGCAAGCTCCCCATAATGGTGCGGTCTTCCTACTGCGCGCTCGCCAACGCCACGAGGGAGGACCTGATAAAGGCCGGAGAGGACCCCGCAGACCCCGGAGGATACTTCATAGTCAACGGATCGGAGAGGGTCGTGGTCATCCAGGAGGACCTCGCCGTGAACAGGATCCTCGTCGACAGGATGGAGGGCGCATCCCCCGTCACGCACGTCGCCAAGGTCTTCTCAGCGACGTCGGGCTTCAGGGTGCCGGTCACCCTCGAGCGGATGAAGGACGGCAGCCTCTCGGTCACGTTCCCATCTATACCCGGCAGGGTATCCCTAGCGATACTGATGAAGGCGCTGGGCGTCCCGTCCGACAAGGACCTCGTGGAGTACGTCTCCAGCGACGCCGGCATCCAGAAGGCGCTCATCCCGACCCTAGAGAGCGGGATAGAGATCAACGCCACCAAGGATGCCCTGGACTACATCGGCAACAGGGTTGCGATAGGCCAGACACAGGACTTCCGCATCCAGAGGGCGCTGCAGATACTGGACAAGTACCTCCTGCCGCACCTCGGCATTGAGGAGGCGGACCGGAAGAAGAAGTCGCTCTTCCTTGGTCAGATGGCCGAGAAGCTCATTGAGCTCTCGATAGGGAGGAGGGCGCCGGACGACAAGGACCACTACGCTAACAAGCGGCTCAAGCTCGCAGGCGACCTGCTCGCGAGCCTCTTCAGGGTCGCATTCAAGAGCTTCTGCAGGGACATGAAGTACCAGCTCGAGAGGGCAAGGAGCAGGAGCAGGCGCGTCTCGATAGAGACCCTGGTCAGGGCGGACGTCATAACCGAGCGCCTGAGGCACGCACTCGCCACCGGCAACTGGGTCGGGGGCAAGGCGGGTGTGAGCCAGCTCCTCGACAGGACGAACTACCTCTCGACGATAGGCCACCTGCGGAGGATCATCTCGCCGCTCAGCAGGTCGCAGCCGCACTTCGAGGCAAGGGACCTCCACTCCACACAGTGGGGCCGGCTCTGCCCGAGCGAGACCCCCGAGGGGCCCAACTGCGGCTTGGTCAAGAACCTCGCGCTGATGTCCTTCATATCGGTCGGCATGGACGAGCCAAAGCTCGTCGAGGACCTCCTCTACGAGCTCAACACCGAGCCCATCGACTCGGCCAGGAAGAAGAACATGTCCGGCGCGAAGGTCATACTCAACGGCAGGCTCATAGGCCTCAACGACAAGCCCGAGCTGCTCGTCACAGAGGTCAAGAAGCACCGCCTGCGGAAGAGGTGGCACGAGGTCAACGTCGCCCACTACAGGCAGGGCGAGATCAACGAGGTCTACATCAACTCCGACGCAGGCAGGGTCAGGCGCCCGCTCATAATGGTTGATGGTGGCTACCCGCTCCTCAACAAGGAGCAGATAGAGCGCCTCGTCGCGAACGAGTGGACGTGGAACGAGCTGATCAACCAGGGCGTGATCGAGTACCTCGACGCAGAGGAGGAGGAGAACGCCTACATCGCCCTCGACTACAAGAACCTGGACAAGTCGAGGACGCACCTCGAGATCGTGGCCTCCACGATCCTGGGGATAAGCGCCTCCATGATCCCGTTCCTCGAGGCGAACCAGTCGCCCAGGAACACCTACGGGTCCGCGATGATCAAGCAGTCGCTGGGCTTCTACACCGCAAACTTCTCCAAGCGCCTGGACACCAGGGGCCACCTGCTCCACTACCCGCAGAGGCCAATGGTCAACACCAGGTCGGCCAAGACGCTCGAGCTGGACAGGCGCCCCGCCGGGCAGAACTTCGTCGTCGCGATACTCTCGTACTCGGGCTACAACATCGAAGATGCCCTGATCATGAACAAGTCCTCGGTCGAGCGCGGCCTCGCCAGGTCGTCCTTCTTCAGGTGCTACGAGACTGAGGAGCGCAGGTACCCCGGAGGTCAGGAGGACAAGATCGAGGTCCCCTCGCCCACAGTCAGGGGATACCGGACGCCCGAGTCCTACCAGTACCTGGGCGACGACGGGATAATCGAGCCCGAGTCGAGCATGAAGGGCGGTGATGTCCTCGTCGGAAAGACAAGCCCGCCCCGCTTCCTCGAGGAGTACAAGGAGTTCGAGCAGGCAGGCCCCCAGAGGAGGGAGACCTCCGTCTCGATGAGGGCCGGGGAGGACGGCGTTGTCGACCTCGTCATAGTCACTGAGACATCGGACGGCAACAAGCTCGTCAAGATACGCGTAAGGAATGAGAGGATACCTGAGCTGGGGGACAAGTTCGCCTCCAGGCACGGGCAGAAGGGCGTCGTCGGGATGCTGGTCCCGCAGTACGACATGCCGTGCACCGAGGACGGCGTCGTCCCGGACCTGATAATCAACCCGCACGCCATCCCCTCAAGGATGACCCTCGGACAGCTGCTTGAGCTGCTGGGCGGCAAGGCGCACGCCGCATCGGGCAAGCCGATGGACGGGACCGCCTTCTGCGGCGACAGCGAGAAGACCATGCGAGACCTGCTTAAGGCGCGCGGCCTCAAGCCGACCGGCAAGGAGGTCCTCTACGACGGCAGGACAGGGCGGGTCCTCGAGGCCGATGTCTACATAGGCATAGCCTACTACCTCAAGCTCCACCACATGGTTGCAGACAAGATGCATGCGCGCGCACGCGGCCCGGTCCAGATCCTCACGAGGCAGCCCACGGAGGGGCGCGCCAGGGAGGGAGGGCTGAGGTTCGGTGAGATGGAGCGCGACTGCCTCATAGGCCACGGCGCTGCGATGCTGCTCAAGGAGAGGCTCCTGGAAGAGTCCGACCGCACAGTCGTCAACATCTGCGAGGACTGCGGCCTGATCTCCTACTACGACCGGACGAAGGACAAGAACATCTGCCCGATATGCGGCGAGAAGGCGAAGACGACTGCCGTCGTCATGTCCTATGCCTTCAAGCTGCTGCTGCAGGAGCTCATGAGCCTTGGTATAGCCCCGAGGCTGAAACTACAGGAGAGGGTTTGAAGACATGTCGCTATCAGAACTCGCAAAGTCAATACACGCCATCAAGTTCGGCCTGCTCTCACCCGAGAGCATAAGGAAGATGTCCGTGGTGAACATCAAGGCCGCGGACACATACGACGAGGACGGCGTCCCGATCGACACCGGGCTGATGGACCGGAAGCTCGGAACCATAGAGCCAGGCCAGAAGTGCCAGACGTGCGGAAACCGCGTGGGCCAGTGCCCGGGGCACTTCGGCCACATCGAGCTCGCACGGCCTGTCGTCCACCCCGGCTTCGCCAAGCTCGTCTACCTCATGCTCAGGGCGACCTGCTGGAACTGCGGCAGGCTGCTCCTCTCTGAGGAGGACTACAGGAAGTACTCGATCCGGATGGAGAAGTACAAGAAGAAGTGGCCGCAGTTCAGGTTCAAGCTCTCGGACCAGATCGTCAAGAAGGCGGTCAAGATCAACGAGTGCCCGTACTGCCACGAGGGCCAGTTCAAGATAAAGTTCGAGAAGCCGACCGGATACTCCGAGGAGCGCAAGGAGGGCCCAAAGAGGATCTATTCCAACGAGATCAGGGGCCGCCTGGAGAGGGTCACCGAGGCCGACGCCGCCCTCATGGGGCTGGACCCGTCGCTCGCAAGGCCTGAGTGGATGCTCCTGACCGTGCTGCCGGTGCCGCCATCAACGGTCCGGCCGTCGATCACCCTCGAGTCCGGCGTCAGGTCGGAGGACGACCTCACGCACAAGCTCGTGGACATAATCAGGATCAACGAGAGGCTCAGCGAGAACATCGACGCTGGAGCGCCCCAGCTGATCATAGAGGACCTCTGGGAGCTGCTGCAGTACCACGTGACGACCTACTTCGACAACGAGACCTCAGGCATACCGCCGGCAAGGCACAGGTCCGGCAGGCCGCTGAGGACGATCGCCCAGCGCCTCAAGGGAAAGGAGGGCCGCTTCAGGTCCAACCTCTCAGGGAAGCGCGTCGACTTCTCGGCGAGGACCGTGATCTCGCCCGACCCCATAATCAGCATGAACGAGGTCGGCGTCCCTGTCGACATCGCCAAGCAGCTGACCATCCCTGAGCGGATCAACAAGTACAACCTCGAGGAGCTCAAGACGATAATCACCAACGGGCCGGATGCCCACCCGGGCGCGAACTACATCATCCGGCCGGACGGCAGGAGGATCGACCTCCGGTTCCCCAAGGACCGCAAGATCATCGCCGACGCGGTGGAGGTTGGGTACGTCATCGAGCGGCACCTAAAGGACGGGGACGTCGTGCTCTTCAACAGGCAGCCCTCGCTCCACAGGATGTCGATAATGGCCCACAAGGTAAGGGTCCTGCCGTACAAGACCTTCAGGCTCAACCTCTGCGTCTGTCCCCCCTACAACGCGGACTTCGACGGAGACGAGATGAACCTGCACGTGCCGCAGAGCGAGGAGGCAAGGGCAGAGGCACTTGTGCTGATGCTGGTGCAGGAGCAGATACTCTCGCCCAGGTACGGCGGCCCCATCATGGGAGGGATTCAGGACTACATCTCAGGGGCCTACATGCTCACGCGGAAGAGCACCATGCTCACGAGGGCCGACGCGAGCCAGCTCCTGGCCAGCGCAGGCTACAGGGGCGAGCTGCCTGCGCCCGCGGTGAAGTCCCCCGAGGAGCTCTGGACGGGCAAGCAGCTGGCAAGCCTCTTCTTCCCGAAGGGCTTCAACTACACGCTCAAGTCCAACATCTGCCAGAAGTGCGACGTCTGCAAGCAGGAGGACTGCGAGAACGACGCCTTCGTCGTGATAAAGGACGGCAAGCTGGTCTCCGGGGTCATCGACAAGAAGTCTATCGGCGCGCAGCAGCCCGAGTCCGTCCTGCACAGGCTGGTGAAGGACTACGGGACAGACATGGGCAGGTACTACATCGACAAGGCATTCAAGCTCTTTCTCGCCTTCATCGATAGCCGCGGCCTCACGATAGGGCTCGACGACGAGGAGCTCCCAGAGAACGGGCGGCTCAAGGTCAAGGCGGACATACACCACGCAGAGGAGGAGGTCTCGAAGAACATCAATGCCTACAACGAGGGGCTTCTCGAGAGGCTCCCCGGCAGGACGCTTGAGGAGACGCTTGAGACGCAGATCATGCAGATCCTTGAGAAGGCCAGGGAGGACTCGGGCAAGACCGCCAAGAAGTACCTCAAGGAGGGCAACACCGCGCTGCTGATGGCGAACACCGGCGCAAGGGGCAGCCTCATGAACCTCGCGCACATGGTCGCGTGCGTCGGGCAGCAGGCAGTCCGAGGCGAGAGGATCTCGAGGGGATACCAGAACCGCACGCTCCCCCACTTCAAACCGGGAGACCTAGGCGCCGAGGCGCACGGCTTCGTGTACAGCAGCTACAAGGACAAGCTCAACCCCATCGAGTTCTTCTTCCACGCCATGGGCGGGAGGGAAGGCCTCGTCGATACTGCGGTCAGGACGAGCCAGAGCGGCTACATGCAGCGCAGGCTCATCAATGCCCTGCAGGACGTCAGGGTGGAGTACGACTGGACGGTGAGGGCCACCGACGGCTCAATCATCCAGTACATATATGGCGACGACGGCATCGACCCTGCGAAGAGCGATCACGGGGAGGCTGTCAACATCGACAAGATCATCGAGAGGGTGAAGGCAGGAGGCAAGTGAAATGGCCAAGAAGAAACAACCAACCCCCGCGGAAGCAGAGGTCGAGGAGACCGTTGCAGCCAAGGTGGGCGCTAAGACCGGCGAGAAGGCCGCAAAGGCACCAAAGACCGCAGCCAAGGCAAAGGGCAAGCCCAAGGGGGCTGCCGCCAAGCCGAAGGCTGCCGCAGCGACCGCCCCAAAGGCGAAGAAGCCGAAGGCAGCGGCCGCAGAGGTGGACGAGGAGGACGCCGCCGCAGAAGAACCGATGCGGGCGAAGAAGCGAGAACCCGAGGCGCCCCTGCCGGAGCTGCCGCTCGTTGACCAGGTCCTGGCGAAGCATGACCGGCGCCTGCCGGAGAAGCTGGTGAGCCGGCTCAAGACCAAGCTGGTGCCGCTCAAGTCGAAGCTTAGCGAGGAGCAGATGGCGAAGGTGGTCGAGGAGACCTACCGCTCCTACATCAAGGCACTCATCGAGCCTGGCGAGGCCGCCGGCACGGTCGCAGCACAGTCTGTCGGCGAGCCTGGCACCCAGATGACGCTGAGGACCTTCCACTACGCAGGTGTGAGGGAGCTGAACGTCACGCTCGGCCTCCCGAGGCTGATCGAGATCGTGGACGCCAGGAGGGTCCCGTCGACCCCAACCATGACCATCTTCCTTGACGACGAGCACAAGCACGACCTCAGCAAGGCCAAGGGCATCGCGGCAAACATCGAGACCGTCACGGTCGAGAACGTAGCGAAGAGCATAGGCTACGAGATGCTCAACAACTTCACCATAGAGGTCGACGCCGAGATGTGCGAGGACAAGATGATAGACCTCAACTACATCGCGAAGTCGATCGAGAAGCTCAAGATACCCGGCAGGGTCTCCGTAGAGGGGAACAACATCACCGTGGAGCCGGAGACGACCGACCGGGACAAGATAAAGCGCATCCGGGAGCGGATCATGGACCTCCGCCTGAAGGGCATAAAGAGCATCAAGAGGGTCGTGATCGAGAAGAAGGGCGACGAATATCTGCTCAGGACCGACGGCTCCAACCTGGCCCAGGTGATCGAGAACGTCAAGGGCATCGACAAGACGAAGGTCTACACCAATAACGTGTCCGAGATCGCAGAGGTCTTGGGGATAGAGGCCGCGAGGAGTGCGATAATCCGCGAGGCGTTTGAGGTCCTCGACCAGCAGGGGCTAGATGTGGACGTCAGGCACGTGATCCTGGTGGCAGACCTCATGACGTCGACCGGGAAGATCCGGCAGATCGGCAGGCACGGCGTGAGCGGCGAGAAGTCGAGCGTCCTCGCCAGGGCCGCATTCGAGGTGACCGTAAAGCATTTATTGGATGCGGCTGCACATGGAGAGGAAGACTGCTTGGAGGGAGTTACGGAGAACGTAATTGTGGGTCAGCCAATCCCGCTGGGCACCGGAATCGTCGAATTGTTTATGAGATTCTCTAAAGAAGGTACATGATATGGATATTGCCAAAGAAATCAAAGTAGCCATAAACACGGGCAAGGTCGAGATCGGCTTCAAGGTCGGCCTCAAAACTGCCAACAAGAAGAAGGCGAAGCTCATCGTCCTCGCCAACAACGCCCCCGAGGAGATCGCGACTAAGGTGAAGGCATCCGCGGGCGAGACCCCAATCTACCGGTACCCCGGAACCAGCTGGGAGCTCGGCGGCCTGTGCGGCAAGCCGTACCCCGTCTCAACGCTGGCCGTAGTCGACCCAGGCGAGTCCGCAATACTAACGATCAAGGAGGGCTAGCACTTACCTACAATCAGGCTCACCTCTGACGAGATGAGGTACATCGCCCTCCTCGAGAACCTGACCGGCGCGATCGCGAAGGATTGTGTCGTCAGCCCCGAGGACAACGGGATCATCTACGTCATACGCCCCGGAGACATGGGGCTGGCCATCGGCAAGAGCGGCGCAAACATCGAGCGGACCAGGAAGGTCATAAGCAGGCCAGTCGAGATCGTCGAGTACGCAGACACCCCCGAGGGTTTCCTCAAGAACATCGTCGCCCCGGCGAAGATTCGCGGGATAAGGATCAACAAGACCTCCGACGGGCACACCGTGGCGCAGGTCACCGTGGACCCGCACGACAAGGGGATGGCGATCGGCAAGAGCGGCAAGAATATCGCAAAGACCCGCCTTCTGATGAAGCGGCACTTCGACCTTGACAACGTGGTCGTCCTCTGAGCGTTAAGGGCCATCCGATCTGACAAGATCCGGTCTGACGCAAGTAGCGAAGAAGTTATATAATTGATTGTGATTTCCTAACTTCGCATCAAAGGTGTATTGCATGGCAGGTTCAAAGTCACCAAAGGGTCTGCTCGCTGGAAGGAAGATCTCCGAGAAGCGAAAGTCCTTCCGCTGGAGCCTGAGGCAGTTCAAGAGAAGGGCCCTCAAGCTCGACATCAAGGCGGACCCGCTCGAGGGTGCCCCGCAGTCAAGGGGCATCGTTCTGGAGAAGGTGGGTGTGGAGAGCAGGCAGCCCAACTCAGCAGTCAGAAAGTGCGCAAGGATCCAGCTCATCAAGAACGGCAAGCAGGTTACTGCCTTCCTGCCCGGCGACGGTGCGCTCAACTTCGTTGACGAGCACGACGAGGTCATCGTAGAGGGCATAGGCGGACCAGGCGGAGGCTCAATGGGAGACCTCCCCGGCGTCCGGTGGAAAGTCGTCAAGATCAACGGCGTTTCCCTCCGTGCGCTCATGACCGGGAAGAAGCAGAAGCCAGTGAGGTAATCGAAATGTCTGAGATAAAGCTATTCGGCAAGTGGGACCAGTCCAACATCGAGGTCAGGGACCTCGGTCTCAAGTCCGTAATCCATGTCGACCCGACGCTCGCGCCGCATACGTGCGGAAGGCACGAGCACAAGCGCTTCGGGAAGACCAAGATCAACATCATAGAGCGCCTCGCAAACAGAGTCATGAGGCCTGGCCAGAATGGAGGCAAGAAGACCCTGGCTCTGAACGCGGTCGCCTCGACCCTGGAGCTGGTCAACCTCAGGACTGGGGAGAACCCTGTCCAGGTGTTCGTGAGGGCGATCGAGAACGCCGCGCCTCGGGAGGAGGTCACCAGGATCAGCTACGGCGGCGTCTCGTACCCGCAGTCGGTCGACGCATCCCCACAGCGGAGGGTCGACCTGGCGCTGAGGTTCATAACCGACGCCGCGCGCAATTCCTCGTTCAGCAGCAACAAGCCGTTCGAGGAGTGCCTCGCAGACGAGATAGCTTTGGCCGCCGCAAAGGACAGCAAGAGCTACTCCGTCCAGAAGCGCGAGGAGATCGAGCGCATAGCGATCTCAGCTAGGTAAGCGCTGGGGCATGGCAGGCGGGTCATCCCGCCCATATTTTTCCATAATAAAAGTTTTTATATGACCTAAGATTTTTAACCTTCAACACAATTAAGTATCTTAGAGAGCTGATAGTGAATGTCATCGTCGAAGAAAGAACACTTAAATATGCTCGTTATGGGGCACGTAGACAACGGCAAGAGTACGCTTGTAGGGCACTTGCTATTCCTTGCTGGCGGTCTTGATGACAGGACACTGGCTGCACTGGAAGAGGAAGCGAAGCAGACTGGAAAGGAGTTCGCAAAATTCGCGTGGCTTGGTGACAAGCTGAAGGAAGAGCGAGAAAGGGACATGACTATTGACCTCTCCTTCTGGAAGTTCGAAACTCCAAAGTACTTCTTCACCATCATCGACGCACCAGGGCACAGGGACTTCGTCAAGAACATGATTACCGGCGCATCGCAGGCCGATGCAGCAATCCTAGTCATCTCCTCGAAGAAGGGAGAGTACGAGGCAGGCATGGGCCCAGGCGGACAGACCAGGGAGCACGCGTTCCTCGCAAAGACCCTAGGCGTCAACCAGATAGTCGTTGCGGTCAACAAGATGGACGACCAGACGGTCAACTATGACGAGAAGAGATTCAACGAGGTCAAGGACGGCGTCCTGAAGTTCCTCAAGATGATCGGCTACGATATCAGCAAGATCATCGCGGTCCCGATCTCAGGATGGAAGGGCGACAACATCATCAAGCAGAGCAAGAACACTGCGTGGTACAAGGGTCCGACCCTCTTTGAGGCAATGGATACCTTCATACCTCCGGAGAAGCCAATCAACAAGCCGCTCCGCGTTCCAGTACAGGATGTGTACACAATCACGGGCGTAGGCACGGTCCCTGTTGGCAGGGTAGAGACGGGCGTAATGAAGAAGAACATGAACGTCATCTTCATGCCCGCGAACAAGGGCGGCGAGCTCAAGGATATCGAGACCCACCACATGAAGATCGATCAGGCACTCCCTGGCGACAACGTAGGCTACAACGTCAAGGGCGTAGGCAAGACCGACGTCCACAGGGGAGACGTCTGCGGAGACACTGTCAAGCCACCAACGGTCGCTGATACCTTCAAGGGAAGGATCTTCGTCCTCTACCACCCGACGGCAATCGCTGCAGGCTACACCCCAGTGCTGCACGTCCACACCGCGACAGTCGCGACGACCTTCTTGGATTTGGAGAAGAAGATCGACCCCAAGACCGGTGCAGTCATCGAGGAGAAGCCAAGCTTCCTTAAGCAGGGAGACAGCGCAATCGTGACCTTCAAGCCAACGAAGCCTCTGGTCATTGAGCCATATACTGATCTACCGCCACTGGGAAGGTTCGCCCTAAGGGATATGGGCCGCACAGTGGCTGCTGGTGTGTGCATCGAAGTTAAGCCCGCTGTACTCACCAAGTAATCCCTTTTTTTTGGTGTTTCTCATGCCGCAAAAAGCGAGAATAATGCTAAGCAGCACCGACTTCCAAAAGCTGGAGGATGTGTGCACTCAGATAAGGAAGATAGCGGAGAAGACGGGCGTAAAGATCGCTGGGCCGGTCCCGCTCCCGACAAAGAAGCTTCTTGTACCTACTCTCAAGTCGCCGGCAGGTGAGGGCACCAAGACGTGGGACAAGTGGGAGATGCGGATCCACAAGCGTCTTATCGACGTGGACGCGGACGACAGGACCATGCGCCAGATGATGCGCATACAGGTGCCGGACGACGTCTTCATCGAGATCGAGCTTGTCTAAAACCACGTAGGTCTTTTCAAACCTACCGACCCTTCTTCCGCCTCCTATCTCCTGACTTTTCTCTTATCTTATGGCATCTTCCAATCCATTCTCTTTACTTTCCTGTCCTATCCTGTCGTGTCGTGTCCTATTAATCCCCGTGTCCTCATTGGCCCTGAACCGGCTGTGCGGGACCAGTGTGTAGCCTGACCGTGAAAGTGGTCCCCTTGTTTGGCGTAGTCTCAACCTCTATCGAGCCGCCGTGCGCCTTGATGACCCTCCTGCTGACCGCGAGGCCCATGCCCATCCCCTTGGACTTGGACGTGAAGAGCGGCCTGAACAGGTTCTTCAGGTTCTCGGCCGGGATCCCGGCCCCTGTGTCCGATACCCTGATCTCCGTCCTGCCGTCCGACTCGGCGCCGCTGATCGTCAGGGTCCCGCCGTCCGGCATCGCCTGGACCGCGTTGTTTATGATATTCGTGAATGCCCTCCTGATCAGGAGCGCATCCGCGTATATCTGAAGCCTCTCGCTTATGTCCATCGTCACCCTGACGCTGGGCGGCACGCCCAAGCTATCGACGATGGCTACGAGCAGCGCGGCCGCAGGCGTATACTCCTTCACGACCGTCAGCGGCTTTGCAAAGTCCTGCAGGTCGGAGACTATCTTGTCCATATACTCCATGTTGTCCTCGAGCATCTCTATCAGTGTGCAGACCTGGCCCTTCGCCGCACCGACGGACGCCACCTCCTCCCCCAGGAGGTAAAGCGCATTTGTCATGGCCTGGAGCGGATTGCGCAGGTCGTGGCCTACCATCGCGGCGGTCTCCCCTATCGCCGCCAGCCTCTCCCTCTCCCTCAGCTGTGCCGTCCGCTCCTCGACGAGCTTCCCCAGCTGCTCGGAGTGCCGCTCCAGCTCCTCCTCCATCCTCTTCCGCCCGGTCATGTCGGCGAAGGTCTCGATGGCGCCCGTGACCCTCCCTGACGAGTCGTAGAGGCGGGCCGCCTTGCCTTGGACATACCTCCTCGTGCCGTTGATTGTGATGTAGCTCTCTGCGGTCATCGCGTCGTCTCGCCTGACCAGCTTCCTGTACTTCCCCTCGATGTGCTGGTCCTCCCTGAGCACCAGGTCTATCAGTATGGGGCGCCTCTTCCCGTAGAAGCATGTAGAATATTCATAGTTGCCCTTCCCGATGATCTTCTCGGCCGGGACGCCCGTGAGCTCCGTCATCGCCCTGTTCCATGTCTGCACGACCCCCGCCCTGTCGATGACGAACGTCGGGTCCGGCAGGAAGTCTATTATTCTCGCGAGCCTCAGCTCAGACTCCCGCAGCGCATCGCTTGCCCTGTCCCTTGCCGACAGGTCCGTCCCGACCGCGCATACCGCCCTCTTCCCCGTGTTGTGGTCGATGAAGGGGCAGCACGCCCAGTGCATCAGCAGGCGATCGCCGTTCTTCTTGACCGCCTCGAGGACGATCGACTTGTGGTCCTCCGGGCTCTGGCAGAGGTCCTCGACGCTCTTTGCCATGTCCCTTCCGTCCGCGCCCCTCACCGGGAGTATTGTCTCGCAAAGCCCCCTGCCGACCACCTCGAACCGGCTGAATCCAAAGAGCTTCTCCGCAGTCTTATCGAAATCTATTATCCTGCCGTTGCAGTCGAATCTCACTATGGCATTCAACGCCTTCCTACGCTCCCACGTTTGCCCTGGATGCCGCAAGCAACAACACCCACGACCGAACTCTCTCCATGATTATGTTCCTGTGACCTTTTAACGGTATTCCGCAGGCACCCGGGCGTGTCGCCGCAGGAGGCCGCCGAGGCGCGCGCCAAGCTGCCATAATGTAAAAGGGCTACTTGTAGAACCGCTTAAAGATCCTCGCGACCGTCAAGGTCAACCAGAGCTGTCGTTCTCTGGCATTGGCGTTTCTGCTGGCCGCGTCTTCCTCTGCACCTGCGGCGTAGCTGACCCTCCACAGCCCGTCGGAAGACTGGTGCTCGACCAGCCAGTTCAGTGCCCTCCGAATATCGGCGTCCTCTCGCGAATACCCCATCAGTGAAAGGGTGTTGAGGGAGGTCACGATGTTGGGCCACCAAAACAGGAATCTTACCCAGTAGCTTGCCGCATGATATGAGGCGTATTTATCGGGCTGGAAAAACCGGGACTTCAGCAGGTCTGCGGCCCTTCTCGCCTCCGCCCCCGCGCGGTAGGCCGGGTGGGCGGCAAAGGCACGGAGGACCATGTCCGTCGCGTTGTGGGAGAACGGTCTCGACCGGTCAGGCTCCACTGGCTCGGCATATTCGCTTGTAAGCCGGTAGACCGTTGCCCGATCGAATTTGTGGGTCTGGATGGGGACTGTCCATCCCCCGTCCTCCTGCCTCATTGAGAGCAGCCACCGCAGCCCCTTCCCGACCCGCGGATCCGATTCGTATCCTGCCTGTATGAGGTGCGCCAGAATCGCCCCCGTATAGTACGTGGCATACTGGTTGGCAAGCATACCTCGGATATCGCCCTGCCCGGTCTGGCAGGAGAACAGGAACTCCGCTGCCTGCTGCGCGGCGGCATGCTGCCTTGTGAACGCATACTGCTCGACGAGGACCCTGAAGACCTTCCATGTCTGGACCAGGGGATAATGGCTATCCGGATAGCTTACCATCCTCTTCCCCGTGTGCCTCCATGCGCCATCTGGCTGCTGATGCCGGAGGATCTTCTTTACTTCAGGCAACTGCCAGACCGTCCCGATTGCCTCGACCTGCTGTCCGAGCAGGTCACGCCTCGCGAAGTACTCGACTGCCTTGTTGCCCGAAGACAGCAGCGTCGGCGTAGGATCGAATTTCAGCCGGCTCGGCCACGGCGTCAATAGCGCATCCCCCTCCCCCTCCCTCTCAACGAAGACCCGCCTGCACACGCTCTAGCTTAAGGCGTGTCTCCCCTTTTTTGGTTTGGCACCCACCGCCGCTTGGGGATGGCGCCCCTCGGCTTATCCGCCTGATAGCCGCACGCATAGCACTTTCCGTCATGCACCGAAATCACGTCCCCGCAGCCGGGGCAGCGATATCTCTTTGCCTGGCTTGCCAGGAACTCATCGATCCCCCTCTCCCGCATCATCTTCAGGTTCTCGATCATGCTCATGCCATAGCGTGCCCTGTAATGCTCGTCCAGCTTGGCTAACTGCTTGCAGGGCATATCGGCGCATTCGTGGCAAAACCGGACGCTCCCCCTCCTCATCCTCTCGCAGTCCCTCCGGATGAACGCACAGTTCTTATTGCGCACCAGGCAGCCGGTGCAATGGGTTACTTTGCCTTTAACATACGGCGCCCCTCGCGAATAGGCGAGATAAGCCTTGCAGACCCCGCAGTTCATGCCACACGGCGCAATCAGGTCAGCCTCAAACGCGCCTGCCATGCCCTTCTATTGATACGAGAAATCTAATTAGCCTTGCCGCCTCTCCCGCCTGCCCCGCCCTTAGCTCTTCCGAAGATTTAATGGCTCATAAAAAGATGAGCGGCAATCCGGCATCAACGGGGGCAGCCGTGCCAAATGGCTGATTTTATATGGCGCCGGGGAAGGGATTCGAACCCTTGCTCCACCGAAATGGAACCGGCTTGCCTGTCCCATTCACTATAAGATCTCGAGGCCGGCGCTTTAACCGCTCAGCCACCCCGGCGGCTAGTGGAATATCGGCTAGGCGGTTTTTATCCTTAACGCTTCGTTGCTGGGCGCCTTCCCTGCCGACGCATTCCTTGGCGCATTACAAGGGCGAACGAGGGGGGCGGAGAAAGCCCACAGGCTTCAGCCGTGGGGGCACGTCAGGGAAAGGACAATAAACTTCCGCCGCAATATGATGTCTGATAGACATGGTCTACGAGTTCCTCGACCACAAGTCCGACGTCTACGTCCGCGTCGCGTCCCCATCGCTCAGCAGGGCATTCGAGGACGCCGCCGCAGCCGCCTTCGAGGTCATGCTGGAGCAGGGCTCCGTCAGGTGCAAGAAGACCATCGATCTGAGGGTCGATGCCACCGACATCGAGCAGCTCCTCTACATGTGGGTGGACCGCCTCCTCTACCACTTCGACGCCGAGGGATTCGCGCTGGCGAGGGCCGAGGTCAGGTCGCTGAGGCGCGCCCGTTCGGGGGGGTTCAGCCTCTCCGCCAGGCTGCACGGGGAGGACTACGACCCCGGGGTGCACGGCCAGAAGGTCGGGGTCAAGGCGATGACCTACTCGCTCATGAGCATATCCCGGGGCGCCTCAGGGAGGGCGGAGCTCCGCTTCGTCCTCGACATCTGACCCGCGCCGCCGGCGATTGGAAGATTAATTACCACGTCGCGACATTCTAAACCACGTGAGCTCATATGGCAACGGGGGAAGGGGCTGACACGCCGAGCAGGGGCATCCCGCTCAAGAAGCTTCAGGACTGCATCTGGGAGATCCCGCAGTCATTCAGGGCCGGCATGAACGTGCCCGGCAGGGTCTACGCAGACAACGACCTCATCCAGAAGATGGCTGAGGACCTCACGCTTACGCAGTGCGCGAACGTGGCGCACCTGCCCGGGATACTCGACCGCTCCATAGTCATGCCAGACGGGCATCAGGGCTACGGCTTCCCCATTGGGGGCGTGGCCGCATTCGACATGGAGAACGGCGTCATCTCCCCCGGGGGGGTCGGGTACGACATCAACTGCCTTCCCATAGGATCTAAAGTATTGACTCCTGATGGCTACTCCGTTCCGATCGAAGAAGCCCATTATCACGGTCAAGTAATATGCATCAACTCGAAACAATCAACCAACGCAAATATTGTTCGCCGCATGAAAAGGAATGGTGAGCCCCTCCTTAGGATCTCAACTAAAGGAGGCGCTGTTATACGGCTGACCCCTGATCATCCAATACTTACAAAGAGCGGGATGGTCGAATCGGGCGCCATCAATAAAGGCACTTTAGTAGCGACCCATCCTTTCAGTGGAATGGACTACGCCCCTCCCCCTGCTGCAACAATTCTCAGCGAACATGATTTTAAACCATCGATATCGAGAGAGCTCAAGGAGAGGGGCCTGCTCCCCCTGAATGGGAACAACCGCAACCTCCCTGCGCTGTTCAGGCTGATGGGTTATTTTTTGGGCTATGGCGCATTTGGTGGAAAGAAGACCTGTTTCTATGGCAGCAAAGAAGGCATGTCTGATCTTCGAAGGGACGTGATCGCCCTCGGTTTCAGTCCATCAAAGGTCTATAGGCGCGAAAGGGCTTCCGTAATCAATAATAAAACATTCAAGGGTGTTGAGAACTCCGTGCACGTCTCAGCACGAAGTTTAATAGCATTGCTTCTGAAACTCGGAATCCCGTCGAAATGCAAATCAAAGACTGATTTCTTGGTTCCTGGATGCGTTCTTGATTCCCCCGCATGGCTTCAAAGGTCGTTTCTCGCTGGTTATTTCGGTGCCGAGATGGATAAACCTCAGACAATCAATGGTTATAACTTCGAGCCGCCTGTCGCGTCCTGCACAAAGTACAACAACAATGTGAAGAGTGGAATTGCCTTCCTGCAGCAAATCAGCAAAATGCTTGAAGGGTTTGGCGTTTCGACATGCGGCATCCATGAGGAAGATCTTGGAAACAGAGTCCGCTTGAAGCTGCAACTGTCCGAAAAACCGCGTTCGCTCATACATCTGTGGTCAAAAGTGGGTTATTCTTTCAACCCAAAGCGGCAACGCTTGGCTCTGGCAGCAGTAAGCTGGCTCCGGATGAAAGAATCGGTCACTGACGAAAGGCAACGCATCGCCGTCGCTATCATGGCACATAAATCGACGGGCGTTTCCTTCTCTGCCGCAGCGTCCTCTGTCCCCTCCGATGCACACGTGAACTTCAGGTTCATAGAACGCAGCTACTATACGCCGCTTTCATCGAAACCTAGGGTCCCGGGTGGATTCCCTCGTTTCGAGGAGTGGGCAAAAGCATCCATTGATGGCGACATCATCTGGGATGAAGTTGTTGGAGTCGCCAAGGAGGAGTACTCGGGAGATGTTTACGACATCACCGTCGACAATCCCTCCCACAACTTCATAGCCGAAGGCGTTGTCGTCTCCAACTGCGGCGTCAGGCTAGTGCTCTCCAACCTCGACGTGAAGGACGTGCGCCCCGCGCTCCCGAAGCTCGTCGAGGCCATGTTCAACGCCGTCCCCTCCGGCCTGGGCAGCAAGGGCGGCATACGCCTGACACACCAGGAGCTCAACGAAGTGATTGACCGGGGCGTCCCGTGGGCCGTCGAGAAGGGCTACGGCTACGAGGAGGATGCCCGGAGGTGCGAGGAGGGCGGATCCATGAAGACCGCCGACCACACGAAGGTCTCTGACACAGCCCGCGGCAGGGGCTCCGGTCAGCTAGGCACCTTGGGGAGCGGCAACCACTTCCTTGAGGTCCAAGCCGTGGACCGGATATTCGACCAGCGCGCCGCCAAGGCGTTCGGCGTCGAGCGCGAGGGGCAGGTCGTGGTGATGATACACTCCGGCTCAAGGGGGCTCGGTCATCAGGTCTGCAGCGACTACCTCCACGTGATGGAGCAGGCCGTCTCCAAGTACGGGCTGAGGATACCCGACAGGGAGCTGGCTTGCGCCCCCGCGGGCAGCAGGGAGGCGTCGGACTACTTCGGCGCCATGAGCGCGGCATGCAACTACGCCTGGGTCAACCGGCAGTGCATCATGCACTGGACCCGGCAGGCGTTCCAGAAGACCTTCCTGACCGACCCCGAGAGGCTGGGCATGCGCATGGTCTACGACGTGGCCCACAACCTCGCAAAGCGCGAGGACCACGAGCACGGGGGCAGGCGGAAGACGCTCTACGTCCACCGCAAGGGCGCCACGAGGGCGTTTCCGGCAGGCCGTCCCGAGGTCCCGCAGGAGTACCGCGACATCGGCCAGCCGGTCATAATCCCCGGGAGCATGGGCACCGCATCGTACCTCCTGGTGGGCGGCCCCAGGTCGCTCGAGCTCAGCTGGGGGTCGACCGCCCACGGCGCCGGCAGGTTCCTCAGCCGCGAGGCCGCGATAAGGAAGTACTGGGGCAGCGACGTCAAGAGGGACCTCGAGGGCAGGGGCATACAGCTCCGCGCCGCCAACATCAGGGTCATCGCCGAGGAGGCGCCAGGAGCCTACAAGGACGTCGACAGGGTCGCCGAGGTATCGAACCGGCTCGGCATCGCAACGATAGTGGCGCGGCTCGTGCCGCTGGGCGTGACGAAGGGATGACCCCGCCACACCCGCCGTCCCGGCCGCTGGTCTCCCGCGCCGGCAGGTATCTCGTGATCCACGAGGAGTCCTTCGCCGACGCAGGCCTTTCCTCGAACGTGTATGTCACGGAGCAGGACGGCAAGTACTACATATTCGACGCGAGCGGGAGCCCCGACCTCCTCTCGTACGTCGAGGTGACCGGCATCCACCGCGGCTACATAGCCGGCGTCATCCTGACCCACGGGCACTATGACCACGTGAGGGGCCTCAAGTCCGTTGCCGGGCTGGACCTGCCTGTCTTCATAAGCAAGAAGGACGAGGCGCTCATGAAATCGACCGTCGGCAAGGTGAGCGCGAAGGGGTTCGAGAGCCCTGAGGGTGTGGCCGTGCTGGAGTCCCTGTCCCTCAAGGCGGTCGCGACGCCCGGCCACACCCCCGGGAGCACCTGCTTCTACTCCGAGCGCGACGGGCTACTGATAAGCGGGGACACCGTCTTCCCCGAGGGGTACTTCGGCAGGACCGACCTCCCCGGCGGCAGCGACGCCGAGATGCTTGCCAGCCTCGAGCTCGTCTCCAAGCTGGACGTCGAGACGATGCTGCCTGGGCACGACATGCCCGTGCTGGAGCATGCCTCGGAGTCGATAAGGGCATCGCTGGCCTGCGCAAAGTCCATGCTCAGGCCGTAGAATCCCCGCCTCGCCCGCGGGAGAATGCCGGTCAGAGCGCCGATGCCGCCTGCACCAGCCACGCCATCCCCATCGACAGCACCGGCGTCGCAAACCACAGCACCGCGAGCTTCACCGCCGTCTGCCTGTTGATCGCGCCGGTCCCCTTTGCCAGCCCGCCGCCGGCCACGCCCCCGATTATCGCGTGGCTGACGGAGACCGGTATCCCGCCCTGAGTGAAGATGTGCACTATGAACGCCCCGCCGAATTGGGACGCGAACGCGGTCGGCGGCCCCAGGCTCGACACCCTCTCCCCCACTGTTCTGGCAACCCTCTCACCCATCAGCACCCCCCCTGCCGCGCTAGCGGCCACCGCCGTTATGATGGCCGTCGCCCAGCCGAGGTCCTCAGTCACGACGCCGGCGACCAGCCCCAGCGTGTTGGCCCCGAAGCAGTATGCCGTGTAGAAACTCGCAGCCATCGTCATCATGCCATAGACGAAGACCGTCCCGCCGACGCTGTTTATGCTGCGCCTCCTCAGGGCCTTCGATAGCAAGAATGATATCCCCGCCGCAAGGAACGGCGTGGCCGCCCAGGATGCCAGTATGATGGCAATTCCCGCCGTGTTCAGCGGCACCCCCATGAAGATGCCGCACCCTATGGACGCGCCAAAGACTGCCTGCGTCATGGGGAGCGGCAGGCGGACCGCCGTGGCTATCAGTATCATCGCGAGGGTCACGCCCAGTATGAGCTCCAGCGACGAGCTGGGCAGCTCCCCCATGAGCGTCTTGCCCTGGATTGCGCCCGTCAGCTTGTTCCCCTCCATGAGCGCCCCCAGCGCCAGCCCCGCGACGAATATGAGTATGCCGTACTTGTAGGACGTGAACTTGGAGCCGGCGACCGTCCCCGCGGCGTTGCTTGCATTGTTTGCCCCCGTCATTCCGAGCGTCAGCGCCGTCAGGACTATGAGGACGATCGAGAACACAAGCGCAACCCCTGCGACAGATGGTGAGACTTACCCCCGCCCTCTAAAAAAGGATGCCTTCATGCCCCTGCCTTCACGATCATGGAGGTCAGCACATCCGACGCCGCCTCCGCCGCGTCTGCCACCATGTCAAGCTGGAATATGAAGTCCCTCATCTGGAGGTAGGAGAGCGTCGACAGCCTCCCCTCGTTCGCCGTCAGGTGCTTTATCAGCTTGAGCTTCTGCTCGTCAAGCCCCTCCTCCATCTTCTCGACCTCGTGGGCGATCTTGAGCGCGCCGTTGGCGTCCCTGTCGACCATGGCGACCGCGTCCCTCAGGCGCTCGACGATGGAGACCGTCCCGGCTATCATCTTCGTGATATCGGGGCTGCACTCGAACAGGATCCCCATCTCCTCCTTGGTCGGCTCCCTGGTTGCCAGCACCCTCGCGGCATCCTTCGCCTTGTCGGCTATGTCATCGACCGCCTCCGCCAGCCTCAGGAAGTCCTCCTTGAGTCCGACGAATATTATGCCGCTGTAGAGCCCAACCTCGACCTTCCTCTTGACGTCGTCCGCCTCGCGCTCCACCATCGCGATCTTCTCGGCCACCCAGCTGACGACCGCCCAGTTCTTGTCCTTGCAACCTGCTATGAGGTCGCTGAGCAGGTTCGTTGCCTCGATTACCAGCCTGATGTGCTCCCTGAGCTTCTCGTCGACCCCCTTGAGGGGGAATGATGACAGCTTCCTCCACATGCCTCCCTCTCACCCCGCCTGCCCGCGCGCCCCTTACGTTACTCGCGCCTCCCCGCCTTTACTCTTGCCCTGCCCCTGCCCGCCGTTACCTCACAAGCTCCGCGCCGGCGTCCCCGACGGCGCACTCCAGCTCCGCAAGGTGCAGCGTCTGCTTTATCAGCCACTCGTTCTCCCTGCAGGCCCTCACCGCCTCCTCGCTGCCCCATACCCTGCCGAGCCTCACCTCCGCCGAGAGCGCGACCTTCATATCGACCTTCTTTGCCCTGAGCGCCGCCAGCGCCTTGACGACGTGCTCCCCCGCCTGCCCGTCCGCGGCGGTCCTGCCCTCGACCGAGGGCCACTGCGCGGCGTGGACCGATATGGCCCCCTCGCCCTCCATGCAGACCTTCTGGTATATCTCCTCCGTTATGTGCGGGCATATCGGCGCGAAGAGCCTTATGAACGTCCATATGACCTTGTAGAGCGTCGCCTTCGCCGCCATGCTGCTCTCCGGGGTCCTCGGGCTGTAGAGCCGCGGCTTGGCCGCCTCTATGTACTGGTCGCAGAAGTCGTGCCAGTAGAACCGCTGAAGCAGGTCGACCGCGATGTGGAACTGGTAGCAATCCATCGCCTCGGTCACCTTGGCGGTGGTCTCGTCCAGCCTGGAGAGGATCCACCTGTCGATGTCCTCCAGCTCCTCGTCCCTCACACGGTAGGACTTCTCGTCGAAGAACCCCTCCACGAAGCGCGCGGAGGACCAGACCTTCTGCAGGAATCCCTTGCCGTACTTGACCGGCTCCCACTTGAACGGGAAGTCCGACCCCAGCGTCAGCGACAGCAGCGCCTGGCGTATCGCGTCGGCGCCATACTCGTTGATTCCCTGCTCCGGGACTATCACGTTTCCCTTCGACTTGGACATCCTCGATCCGTCCGGCCCGAGTATGTGCCCGTTTATGAGCGCCCCCTTGAACGGCGCCTGCCCCGTCAGCAGGTGGCACCTGAGCGTCGTGTAGTACATCCAAGTCCTGATTATGTCGTGGCCCTGCTGCCTCAGGTCTGCCGGGTATGCCCTCTTGAACCTCTCCTTGTCCGTGAAGTAGCCCGTAGCGATGAGCGGGGTTATGCTCGAGTCGACCCAGCAGTCGCAGACGTCGGTCGTCCCGGCTATCTCCGAGCCACCGCACTTGGGGCACCTGTCGACCGGCGGCCTGCTCTCGGAGGTGTCCACCGGCAGGTCCCCCTCCCTTGGGGGTATGATCTCGTTGCACGACTTGCAGTGCCAGAACGGTACCGGCGTGCCGAAGACGCGCTGCCTCGAGATGAGCCAGTCCCACTCGATGCTGTTGATCCAGTCGTCGAGCCTGGGGCTCATGAACTTTGGAGTCCACCTCATCTGGGCGTTGTCCGAGAGCATCATCTCCCGGAACTCCTTGGACCTGATGAACCACTGGTCCTTAACGAGGAACTCGATCGGGGTCATGCAGTCCGCCCGCTCGTTGTGGGTCAGGACGTTGTGGACGAGGTCCTCCACCTTGGAGACCAGGCCTGCTGCCTGCAGGTCCTTCACGACCTCCTCCCGCGCCATCGCGGCCTTCATGCCTGTATACTTCCCGGCGTTCGCCATCCTCCCGTACTCGTCGACCGCCCTCGTGATCGGCAGCTTGTACGTCTGCTGCCACTTGATGTCCTGCTCGTCGCCGTAGGTGCAGATCATTACCGCGCCGGTGCCGAACGCCATGTCGACCGCCTCGTCCGCCAGTACCCTGACCTTGTTGGCGAATGCCGGAACGACGACCTCCTTGCCGACGAGCGCGGAGTACCTGCCGTCTTGCGGGCTGACCGCGATTGCCTGGCAGGCGTTCAGCAGTTCTGGCCTGGTCGTCGCGACGTCGACGCTGCCGCTCCCGTCCGCCGTGATGAACTTGACATGGTACAGCTTGCCCTTCTTCTGGACGTAGCCGAGCTCGGCCTGCGCTAGGGCCGTCCCGCACTTGGGGCACCACTGGACCGGGAACTCCTTCTTGTAGATGAGCCCCTTCGCGAACATCGTCAGGAGCGTCCCTTGGACCGCCTTCCAGTAGCTCCTGTCCATGGTCCTGAACTCCAGCTGCTCCCAGTCCGGCCTGTAGCCGAGCCTTATCATCGTCCCCTTCATGCTCTTGATCATGTTGCCGGTCCACTCGGTGCACTTGTCCCTGAAGAGCTTCCTGTCCGTCCTCGGGACCTTCCACTTGAACTGGACCTTCAGCTCGGTCGGCAGCCCTTGGCAGTCCCACCCCTGGGGGAGAATGACGTCGTATCCCCTCATCCTCTTGTAGCGGGCGAGGGTGTCGTTTATCGAGTTCCAGTAGGCGTGGCCCATGTGGAGCTCGCCGGACGTGAATGGCGGCGGCGTGTCTATCGTGAACACGGGCTTGCCGTCGTTCTTGAACCTGTAAACGGGATAGAACTCCTCAGTAAGCCAGCTCTGCTGCCACTTCTCCTCCACCGCGCGGGGAGAGTAGTTCTTCTCCATCTTCCTCAAAGCGTCCGCCGAATCTGCTGCCAAGGCCACTTCCTCCGAATGCTCTGCTTCATCACCTTATCAGACTCGCTGATTAATAAAATCGGTGGGGTTGCCCACTCTCCCCGCCATTGGGCTGCCGGCAATCCCGGCGGCGGCCTCTCCCCCAACGCCGCGGCTTGGCCGCCTCAAGGATCCCCGCGGCGCAGGCGCCGATCTCTTGTGCCCTCCAGCGGCCGCAGAGGTGGACGGGGAGGACGCATCGCCATCCCCGGGCAGTTCAGGTGGCACCGTTTGTAATCGGGGCAATCCTCCGCTTCTATCCTGAAGATTCACGTGCAAAGTACCTTATTGCCTCTGTTTCAAACCATAACCTTTTTTAGTGGTCTACAACCGTTATATCCCAAAAAATATAACGGTTGATCTGTATGAAGACTAGCACAATAATCGGCATATTGGTAATAGTGGTCGTGGTGATCGCCGGCGGTTACGCGGTACAGCAGTACCTCTCTCTACCTGCGCCCGCCACGACAAGAACCATCGTCGACTCCACCGGAGCCAACGTCACGATCCCTGTGAACGTCACCCGCGTGGCGGCGCTCCGCTCAGGCATAGTCGAGATGATGGCCGTGCTTGGCGCCACGAACCTGCTCGTTGCCGTCGATGACTTCTCCGATGCCGGGTCGTTCAACGCACTGATCGCCCCGGAGGTTCTCAACATCACCGTCCCCGTCTCGATGAAGACAATAAACCACGAGACGCTAATCTCCCTCAACCCTGACGTCGTGCTCGTCGGCGGATACGGTCGCCTGGCATGGGTGAACGAGGTGAAGAGCCTGAACCTGACCGTCGCCGTCACGCACTTCGAGGAGATAGGGAACTTCACGCGTGACCTGACGATAATCGGCCAGATCGTCAACAAGCAGGCCAGGGCGGCGGAGGTCTGCGGCCTCATCCAGGCAACGCTGGACAACACGACCGCCAGGGTCGGGAACATCTCCCAAGGCGATATGGTGAATGTATACTTCGCCTCGCACGACGCCTACCACGTCTACGGCGGAACCACCTTCGAGGGCGCCCAGATCGTGACTGCCAACGGCATCAACGTCGCCACCGAGATAACCAGCTGGCTCCCGGCAATCTCCGCCGAGCAGCTCCTCGTCTGGAACCCTGACGTGATCTTCACCCTGAGCAGCTGCAACATAACCGCGATCCTGACCGACCCGCAGCTCCAGAGCGTCAACGCGGTCAAGAATGGCAGAGTCTATGCCATGCCCGAGGAAGGGTGGGATTACGGCTCGCTGAGGTCAATACTGGCGATAGAGTGGATGGCTTCCAAGATGTACCCTGCGCAGTTCTCTGGCGTCAACATGACCCAGGTGGCTGACAGCTTCTTCATGCAGGCATACGGCATCCACTACGGAGGGCCGGACCTCAATTGAGGCTGCCAGTCAGCATCCTGACTGGCGCTCAATCCATGAAATGGCAGCAGTGCCACGCTCCGTAGCGGGGCGGGCAGCCGCGCTGGCGCATCTCGGGGCCAAGCAAGGCCCCCCGGCGCGCCGCGGGGCACGGGCCTCGAATCGTCCCTGCCCCCTGCCATACCCATCTTGCGACCGAGGTAGACCGTCAAAATGCGCAGCAATACCCGCAAGTACCGCCTGATGATACTACTCTGCATAGCAGTGACCTTCTTCGTCTTCATATTGTCCATCTCGATCGGGCGGTACTCCATCCCTTTCTGGACCGTCCTGCAGACGCTCACGCTGCAGGAGTCCGTTGACACCACCATTCGCAGCGTCATATTCGAGATACGCCTGCCGAGGATCATCGCTGCCATGCTCGTCGGCGCAGCGCTCTCAGTCTCGGGGGCCGCCTTCCAGGGGCTCTTCAAGAACCCGCTCGTCTCATCATACCACCTCGGCGTCTCTTCCGGGGCAGGCTTCGGCGCAGCGCTGGCAATACTGCTCGCGGCAGGCACCTTCGCGATTCAGCTCTACGCCTTCACCTTCGGCGCGCTCGCGGTGGCGGCAAGCTTCGGCCTGAGCCGGCTTGTCAAGGGTTCGTCGACGCTCACCCTCGTCTTGGCGGGCATGGTCGTCAGCTCATTCTTCTCGGCGCTCATCTCCATACTCGAGTACGTCTCCAACCCGCTCGAGACGCTGCCGCTGATCGTCTTCTGGCTTATGGGGTCATTCAACGCGATCCGCATTCCTGACCTGATAAACATAACGCCTATCATACTTGTCGGCATTGCGGGGGTGATGCTGATCAGATGGAGGATCAATATCCTCTCAATGGGCGAGGACGAGGCCCAGGCGCTGGGCATCGATCTGAAGAGGATAATCGGGATCCTCGTCTTCTGCTGCACCCTCTCGACCGCAGCCTCCGTCTGCATAGCGGGCGTCATCGGCTGGGTCGGCCTGGTCATCCCCCACATCGGTCGTATGTTCGTGGGGCCAGACTTCAAGAAGCTGATACCCATGAGTGCCATCATAGGCGCCAACTACCTCCTGCTGATGGACGACATCGCCCGGACCCTTACGACGGGCGAGATCCCGATCGGCATCCTCACCTCGCTCGTGGGCACGCCGTTCTTCGCCGTTCTGTTATGGAGGAACAAGGTGGGATGGTCATGACCTTCGAGACAAGGGGCCTGTCGTTCGGCTACGCGAAGGACAGAACCATCTTCGAGAACATAGGCTTCTCGGTGGGCAAGGGGGAGATCTTCTGCATACTGGGGCCGAACGGCACGGGCAAGACCTCCCTCCTCAGGTGCCTGAGCGGCATATCCATGCCTCTGACCGGCTCGGTAACCATAGACGGGAAGGACCTCCACTCACTGAGCCGGGCCGAGGTCGCAAAGCGGCTGGGCTTCATGCCGCAGCTGCATTCCTCCATATTCCCATACACCGCGCTGGAGGTTGCGGTGATGGGCAGGTCCCCACACCTCGGCATCGCCGCGTCGCCCTCCGAGAGGGATTACGACTTGGCCTGGAAGAACCTGGAACTGCTGGGCATCTCATCGCTCGCCGAGAAGCCATACACGCGGATAAGCGGGGGCGAACGACAGATGGTGCTGCTGAGCATGCTCCTTACGCAGCAGCCCGACATAATGCTTCTGGACGAGCCGACCTCCCACCTCGACTTCGGCAACCAGGTCCGGCTGCTGGAACTCCTGAGGCGCTTCTCTAAGAAAGGGTTCTCCGTGGTCTTCACCACGCACTTCCCAAGCCACGCCTTTCAGCTCTCCTGCACGGTGGCGCTCATGAACAAGGGCACCTTCGAATCCGTCGGCCCTGCCGAGACGCAGCTCACCGAGGAGAACCTGAGACGCATATACGGCGTCGACCTGTGCGTGGAGTACGTCTCCAAGGCAAACTCGAGGACATGCGTCCCGATCATAAAGAACGACGATGGGCGCGGGGTCGGCGCGCGATGAGCACCCTCATGCGACGCAACGCCCTGCATGCTGCCCCGCCCCGGACTGCAGGGCTAAGCGCGCCGGCGGCATACTGCCGCACGGCATCCCGACCGTTATCATTTCATGGTGGTTGGTAATCATGGAAAATGTGAATTGGCACGACGTATGGAACAAGATGATGAGCCAGTGCACCGAAGTGGCCCTCAAAGACACGGGCGGGCTCAAGGAATGGTCGCTCAGCAGCGCCCGGGATTACTCGAAGGGCACCGATCCTGACTACATCGAGGCGACAATCTCCAAACTCGGGGTTGGCGCAGACGCCCGCGTTCTGGACATTGGATGCGGCCCCGGCACGCTGGCGATCCCGCTGGCAAAGATTGTAAAGTCCGTGACGACGGTTGACATGTCCCCAAACATGCTAAAGGTCCTCCGGGAGAGGGCGTCCGCCGAGAACCTCTCCAACATCGCCTGCGTCAACAAGCAATGGCGGGACGTCGTTGTGGGGTCCGACATAGACCGGTCATACGACGCAGTGGTGGCCTCCAACTCGTTCAGCCTGCTTGCCGCCAAGGAGACAAAGAGCGGCGACAGGACCTGCGTTGACTGGGACGTGATCGACGCCGTCAAGAAGATGAATGCCGTGGGGCGGAAGGTCTACGTCACTATGCCTCTGGGCGAGAGCGCCCCCTTTAGCATATACGATGTCATCGGCATCCCTTACCACCCCCCTCCAAACCACGTCATCACCTACAACGTAATCTCAGAGACGGGCGTCCTGCCCGACATTGACCTGCTGCCATCGCATCACCGCGGTTCAAGCGATCCCAAGGCCGCCGTCAAAATGCTGGAATGGAAGCACAAGCTCACCGATGCACAGCGTGCCGCGCTCGCCGCGAAACTAGAATCGATCGCGAATCCGGAAAGGCAACCCATCCGTGTGTTTCTGCTCATCCACTGGCGCAACAAAGTTTCATCCTGAATGTGGCGAGCTACCCCCTTTCCCTTGGGGGTGCCTTCTTTCTAAGGCCCTGAGCGTTGCGGCTTTCTGTAATGAAAAAGCCTAGGCAAGGCTCCCCGCGATGGATGCCCCACCCGAGGCGCCGCTATGCCTTCGCCGCCTTCGCCCTGTCGTTGATCGCCTTGATCGCCCCAAGGGCGAACTCGGCATCCATCTTGTCGATCTGGTCCTCCATCGTCCTGCATCCCTTCTCCTTGAGCTCTGCAAGGACATCTTGGACCTTCTTGCCCCTCCTCTTCTCGACCTCCCTGATCTTTGCATTGAAGAATGCCTTGGAGAACCCCTCGGTCTCCTCATAGCAGCTCGGCATGGGCTCGCCCGCCGCCTCGCACATGCCTATCAGCGCCAGGCACGTGCCCGGGTCCCTCTCCGATGGGCACCTGTCCTCGCAGTGCGCCTTTGCGTACCTCAACACGCTGATGAGATCCCTCTTGTCAGTGTCCACAAGCCCTCACCATTAAATTTGGCCTCCGTTGTGACTCTTCTGCATCGCTTTCGCTTCGCGAACTCGGCAAATTCATCATTGGCCGTGAATTACTCTGCAATGGTGAGAGATAAGCTTTTTACAACTCGGCCGCCCTCGGCTGGGGCACGTACCCCCCGCTGCCGCCGAATCATCCGGCTCGGCAGCCCCCCGCCCGATGCCCTCGATCAGGTAACGTATGCTTATTGATGCTGCCCATTGCATGTTTATGCATGAGCAATAATGCCCGATGCCGCACAAGGGGAAAGCTTTATAGCGGCTTCGAAATTCGGTGAATACTGAGGTGTTACCGATGGGAGGTCGCCAGAAGACAACTCTCCTCAGCCCAGTTCAGGAAGGGAGCAAGAAGAAGCCGTCCGCGGAGAAGCAGTAGACGGTCTGCGGATGCCGAATACACCCGCTCCTTGGAGCGGATCAACAAATTTCAAATTTATGAAGGTTTGAGTGAGTCATGCCGGTCGCGCAAAAGAGGGGCAACCCGATATCCGTCTTCATACCCGTCTCGATTCTGTCAGATGTCCCAAGCCTCATCGAGAAGACCATCAAGGTCGGGCAGATAGCCCGTGCGGCATCGATATTCAGGGTAGAGCGCATAGTGGTCTACAGGGCATCCAAGGGCGACTCGAGGGAGGACGGCTTCCTGATCAGGGACCTCCTCTCATACGCGGAGACCCCCCAGTACCTCAAGAAGAAGCTCTTCCCCATCTCCGAATCCCTGCGGTATGCCGGGATGATGCCCCCGCTGAGGACGCCGCACCACCCGCTCGAGTCCACCATGATAGACTACCGGGAGGGCTTTGTCCTGAAGTCCGGAAAAATGGGGTCGACCGTCGACATAGGGCTCCGCGCGCCCGTCACCTCAGGCGAGCGCCTCACCCCGAACACGCGTGTCACCATGATGCTGGACCAGCGCTCGGGGTCGTGGTCGCCCGTGTCAAGGGCAGACGTCCCGCACTACTGGGGATACACCGTCTCGCTGGAGAACAAGTCCCTCAGGCAGGCCATCGAGGCATACGACCCAGTCCTGGACTCTGTGGTCGCCACGTCGAGGGTCGGGAAGCTCGCCACCGCCGTTGCGCCCAGGATCCGGGAGCTTATGTCGCCGGGGCAGAGGATGGCCGTCCTCTTCGGCTCCCCGTCCGAGGGCGTGCACGAGATCATCGCTAGGGACGGCGCCAGGCTCGAGGAGGTCGCGGACCTCGTCATCAACACTGTGCCGGACCAGGGCACCGCGACCGTCCGGACCGAGGAGGCAGTCCTCATCACGCTCGCCGCCTTGGACTCGATCAACGCCCTCGGGTAACCCGTGCTCCTGCCATCGCAACGCCATGGCTTAAGGTCCAGAAAAAAAGATAGACATATATTTTAGGAATACTGCTATCAACAAGCTAGTTTACACTGGAGGGTTACTAATGGGACATAAAAGTAAGAGCGCACCGCGTAGAGGATCATTAATGTTCTATCCTAGGGTGCGCGCCAGGCGAATCAGCGGAAGAATAAGGACCTGGCCAACGGTGAGCGGCGCTCCCAAATTGCTTGGCTTTGCTGGTTACAAGGTTGGGACAACTCACCTCGTCATGATAGACAACAGGCAGAAGAGCCCTCTCTTCAACAGGGAGGCAGTGAAGGAGGTTACCGTCCTCGAGGTGCCGCCAGTCCTGATCTACGGCTACAGGGCATACGAGAAGACGCCCAAGGGCATCAGGACCATCGGTGAGGTCATCTCCAAGGATCTACCGAAGCATGCAGACCGCGCGGTCGCGGTTCCGAAGGAGTACGACCCCGCGCCGGCGCAGGCTGCGATCGAGTCCGGGCTGCAGAANCCTCGCAAGGGTACCCAGGATACACGGCGCCAACAGGGCCGCATTCGTCCCCAACGTAGTGGGCGGAAGGGTGGCCTTCCCGGCACAGCTGGAGAAGATCTACCACGAGCGGATAAACTCGAAGGAGAGGCTCCTGGCGCTCAAGTCTGCCATAGCCGCCACCGCGAGCGCGAAGCTCGTGGCTGCAAGGGGGCACGCAGTAGCCGAAGGGACCTCGCTGCCGTTCGTGGTCACGGACGATCTCAAGGGGCTGAAGAAGGCCGCGGAGTTCCGCGACTTCCTGAAGAAGGTGTCCCTGTGGTCGGACGTCGAGAGGGCAAAGGGCGGCATAAAGGAGAGGTCCGGCAGGGGAAAGACGCGGGGCAGGCGCTGGGTCAAGCCCAAGTCCATACTTGTGGTCTCCGACGAGCTCAAGCCTTCGCTCAGGCTGGCTTCGAGGAACTTCACAGGCGTCGATTTCGCGGACGTCAGCTCGCTTAACGTCGAGAGGCTCGCCCCGGGCGGCCACGCAGGAAGGCTGACCGTCTGGACGGAGTCCGCATTCAAGAAGCTTGACGAGCTCTATGCATGATTTGAGATGGTGATCTAGATGGAACCTAGCGACATTATAATAAGGCCGGTGTCATCCGAGTCCGCTCTAGAGAAGGTAGAGAAGGAGAACAAGATCCTCTTCATAGTGGACCCGAAGTCGAACAAGATCCAAATCAAGCAGGCCGTCGAGAAGCTTTATGGCGTCAAGGTGAAGTCCGTAAACACGATGATCACGCCGTCCGCAGAGAAGAAGGCCGCGGTCGTGCTCGAGAAGGAGTTCAGCGCAACGGAGCTGGCGACGAAGATAGGGTTACTGTAATTATGAAATGGTTTGAAAAGGTGTAGAATATGGGAAAGAGACAGATGCTTCAGAGGAGGGGTCGTGGAGGATCGGTATTCAAGGCCCCGACATGGAGAAGGGTGGGTCGCGTGATGTACTCCTCAATCCTCCCGGAAGAGAAGACCTCCTCGGTTGAGTTCATAATCAAGGATATCGCTCACGAGTCCGGCAGGGGCGCGCCGGTGGCAACGGTAGCCCGCAAGGATGGCGCCACATCGCGCATGATCGCCCCCGAGGGATTATACGTCGGTCAGAGAATCTTCTATGGCGCAGCCGCGCCGTTGAACACTGGCAACGTGCTCCCCCTCAACGTAATACCTGAGGGCACCCTCATATGCAACATCGAGGGGAGGGTCGGCGACGGCGGCAAGTTCGTCAGGTCTGCAGGAGGCTACGCTACACTGGTCTCGCACACCCCTGACGGCGTGCTATGCATGTTCCCGTCCGGTGCAATCAAGGCATTCGATTCCATGTGCCGCGCAACGGTCGGAATAGTAGCTTCAGGCGGTATCGTTGAGAAGCCTATGCTCAAGGCAGGCAACAGCTACCACAAGTGGCGCGCAAGGTCCCGCCACTACCCGACGAACAGGGGCAAGTCAATGAGCCCATACGCGCACCCGCACGGAGGCGGCTCGCACCAGAGGGGCAGCACTCCTGTCAGCAGGAACGCGCCTCCAGGACAGAAGGTGGGCATCATAGCCTCGAGAAGGACCGGAAGGCGGAAGAAGTGATCAAAGGGGTGTGACATGATATGGCACTTAGGGAATTCACGTATCGTGGCTACACGAATAGCCAGCTAATGAATATGCCAATGGACGAGTTCATCAAGTTGCTCCCGGCAAGGCAGAGGCGGTCCCTGCTCAGGGGACTCACCGCTGACAAGAGGGCGCTCTTCGAGAGGATCCGGAAGGCAAAGAACGCCCTTGCGAAGGGCAAGAAGATCGTCATAAGGACGCACTGCAGGGACATGATCATCCTCCCGGAGATGGTCGGGCTTACGATATCCGTCCACAATGGCAAGGAGTTCACGCCGGTCGAGATCCTGCCAGAGATGGTGGGCCACTATCTCGGCGAGCAGGCGATTACGTGCGGCAAGGTCCAGCACGGGGCGCCAGGTCTCAAGGCAACAAGGAGCTCCATGTTCATACCGCTCAAGTGAGCCCAATTCCAACGCTTTTCCTTTTTTTCCATTTTCCTTTTTTCTGTTTCGTGAAAAACTTTTTATAGCCCTCCAAGGTTGTAAAACTGCAATTCGGCTCATCATAACAAATCGGATGTGTGGTCAATGCCTGAATACGGCTACTCAATGGAAGATATTAATCCTGACCGGATGGCTAAGGCGAGTGGTAGAGATCTCCATATTTCGCCGAGGGAGGCCAGGGAAATTTGCGCAGCGATAAGGAACATGCAGCTAGATAACGCTATGAAGTACTTGGAGAGGGTCATTCAAAAGAAGGAAGGCGTGCCGTACGGGAGGTTCAATACCAACGTACCCCACCACGCAGAGATCTCATCAAGGTGGGGGATCCCATCAGGCAGGTACCCGATCAAGGCCTCCGCTGAGATACTCAACGTGCTGAAGAATGCGAAGGCTAATGCAGAGAACAAGGGTCTGGACGTCGAGAGTCTGAAGATCAAGCATGCATGCGCGCAGGCTGCAATGCAGATGCGGAACCACGTCCAGAGGGCCTTTGGCAGGTCGACACCGTTCTATCACCCGCTGACCCACGTTGAGATTGTAGTTGAGGAGGCAGGCAATTGAGCGTAATGCGTTTCTTCGTCAACAAGGCAGCTAAGAACATGGTTATTGACAATTATCTTAAGAGCGAACTCAAGAGGGCCGGATACGCCGGCGTGGAGTTCCAGAAGACCCCTCTGGGCAACAGGGTGGTCATCTATGCCGAGCGGCCGGGAATGGTCATTGGCAGGCAGGGCTCGACGATACGCGAGCTGGCCCAGACTATCGAGTCAAAGTACCACTTGGAGAGTCCGCAGATCGCGGTCATACCCGTTCAGACCCCTGAGCTGAATGCACGGATCATGGCGGGGCGCGTAGCCTCCGCACTTGAGAGGGGGATACACTTCAGGAGGTCCGCATTCATCGCCCTCAGGCAGATATCCGAGGCCGGGGCAAGAGGCGCAGAGATTATCATTCGAGGGAAGCTATCGACCGAGCGGTCGAGGTATGAGAAGTTCAGGACCGGTGCAACGCTGAAGGCCGGGAACCCGAGGAAGTATGCCATGGACACGGCAGTCACCCATGTCCAGCTCAAGCCTGGCATGTTCGGCATAAAGGTGAACATCTACCTCCCCGTGAATACCATAGACGACATCCATGTGGTCGAGCAGGCGCCAAAGGCTGCGGAGTGATGACGCATGGCAATCATCAGGATTCACGAAATAAGGAAGCTGGCGAAGGAAGAGCGCGCCAAGCGGCTATCTGAGCTGAAAGCAGAGCTCTCCAAGCTTATGGCCACCAAGGCCATGGGCGGCTCAATCGAGAACCCGGGGAGGATCCGCCTTCTTAAGAAGACGATCGCCCGGTTCCACACAGTCGCCCGGGAGGAGGAGCTTGGCATAGCTAAGGTCGAGACCGAGGGCAAGTCCCCCAAGGCAGAGAAGCCAGCAAAGGCCGAGAAGCCAGCAAAGGCCGAGAAGCCAGCAAAGGCCGAGCCCGAAGCGCCCGAATCCGAGGAGGCCGGAGCCGCCGAAGAGCCGGCAGCCAAGGAGTCCAAGCCGAAGGCTAAGAAGACCATGGCCAAGAAGGAGGCTCCTAAAGAATGAACTTCAATGTCAACCCGCATAACCTGATTTACAGCGACTTGGTGGGTCTCAGGGTTCGCGTAGCCGCGAGCACGGATCCCACCCACGTCGGAGTAACTGGTACCGTAGTCGACGAGACCGCAAGGACGCTGGTCGTCTCAGCAGGCGGCCGCGAGAAGATCATCCCCAAGATCTCGTCAAGCTTTGCTTTTTGCCTCCCGAGTGAGGTAATGGTTGACGGCAGCTCCATAGCCTTCAGCCCGGAGGAGCGGCTGAAGAGGCTACAGAGGAGGAGAATGTAAATGTCACAGGCAAAAGATAGTAAAACAGCTTCATGTGGAGACATAAACTGCCCGATCCACGGAACACTCTCGACGAGAGGGTCAATCCTGACGGGCAAGGTCGTAAGCGATAAGATGCACAAGAACGTGGTCATCCAGATCGACTTCCTGCAGCACTATCCAAAGTTCCACAGGTACGCCAAGACGAAATCCAAGATACACGCCCACAACCCGCCGTGCATAGCAGCGGTGAAGGGCGACACGGTGACCATACACGAGTGCAGGCCACTTAGCAAGACTGTTTCGTTTGTGGTTGTTGAGAAGAAGGGTGGGGTCTGAGGATGGCGAAGAGAGGAAAGGGTTTAGGCGGAGGTATAACTTACAGGCCCGGCATAAGCGCAGGGCTCCATCACGAGTCGCTGCTCAAGTGTGCGGACAATAGCGGCGCAAAGGTGGTCATGATCATCGGAGTCCCGAGGGTCAAGACCAGAATCAGAAGGGTCGGGGCAGCCACGGTCGGTGACAAGGTCATCGTCTCAGTGAAGCAAGGCACGCCCGACACGAGGCGCCAGATCTTCCACTGCGTCATAGTCAGGCAGAGGAAGCCGTTCAGGAGGATGGACGGCACCTGGCTGCAGTTCGAGGACAACGCTGGGGTCATAGTTACTGAAGAGGGCGAGACAAAGGGCACCGAGATACGGGGCCCGGTGGCGAAGGAGGCCGCGGAGAGGTGGCCTAAGGTCGCCGGTCTCGCATCGATGGTGATCTGAGGGGGCAAATGCGATTGACTACCACTAAACCAAAGGCTCAGAGGAAGTCATACTCAGAACATTCGGCAAGGGTCAGCAGCATGCGTGCTCCACTCTCTACCGACCTCAGGTCGCAGTACTCACTGCGCACGGTGCAGGTCAGGAAGGGCGACTCCGTCTCTGTGGTGAGGGGCGATTACAAGGGGCACGAGGGCAAGGTAACCGGCGTCTTCACTTCAAAGATGAGGATCACGGTCGACGGCGTCAACATGCCAAAGATGGACGGGACAAACAAGCCTGTAATGCTGCTGCCGTCAAAGGTGATGGTTACCAAGCTGGACCTTTCAGACAAGGTCAGGAAGGAGTCTCTGGAGGGCTCCAAGAAATCCAAGTGAGTGGAGGAATAATCTTTGTCAAGACACCTAAAGACTTATCCGGCGCCAAGGTTCTGGCCGATCAAGATCAAGGAACGTGAGTTCGTGATAAGGCCCAATGCGGGTCCGCACAAGATTGTGAACTCGATGCCGCTGGGGCTCGTCCTCAGGGACGTCCTCGGCTACGCGAAGACTGTCTCAGAGGCCAAGCGTCTGCTCGCCGAGGGGAAGGTCCTCGTCGACGGCAAGGTCAAGACTGACTACAAGCTCCCGATAGGGCTCATGGACGTGATCTACCTCAAGCCGGCGGACGCCTATTACAGAGTTCTGCCAAACAGCGTCAACAAACTGGCACTCATGAAGATCACCGCCGAGGAGGCAGGTTTCAAGCTGGCAAAGGTCGCCGGCAAGCGCCTCCTGAAGGAGAAGAAGATGCAGCTCAACCTGCACGACGGGCACTGCGTATCAGTAGACGTCTCCGACCCGTTCAACGTCGACATGCCGTACCGGCTCATGGACACCGTCAAGGTCTCGCTGCCTGACGGCCAGATACAGGAGCACATACCGCTCGAGGTTGGCGCATACGTCTCTATAATCGGGGGGACCAAGATCGGCAAGTTCGGCACGGTGAAGGACATGCCTGCTACCAGGAGCCCCAACAAGCTCGCCACTATCACTATCGGGGACTCTGATGCGACCGTTACGCTTAAGTATCTATTCCCGATTGGTAAGGGGAGTCCGATCATCAACATAAATGGAGAAGTGACATAAGTTGTCCGAGGGTGCTACAGCCGCCGAGGGCGGCCAATTGAACCCCATGCTTGCACTGAAGATAGGCAAAGTAGTTGTAAACATGGGTCTGGGCGAAGGTGGAGAGAAGCTTGAGAAGGCAATGACCGTCCTCAAGTCTCTCACCGGAGTAACGCCATGCCCCAGGAAGGCCAGGAAGGCCATCAGGGATTTTGGGGTCCGGAAGGGGGAGAATATCGCCTGCGTGGCGACCATAAGGGGTCCTGCAGTCGATGATTTCCTGAAGCGTGCTTTCGAGTCGATGAAGAACAAGATCAAGGAGAGCTGCTTCGACGACTACGGGAACGTTTCTTTCGGCATCAAGGAGCACATTAACATGCCTGGCACCAAATACGATCCGACGCTGGGCATATTTGGCATGAACGTCTGCGTCGTCATCGAGCGGCCGGGATACAGGGTATCGCGCAGGGGCGAGCGCCCGGGCAAGATTGGTCGCAGTCACCGCGTAAACAAGGCCGAATCCATCGCGTTCATGAAAGACCGCTATGGGATAAGCCTTGATGTAAAGGAGGAGTAAATATGGGAAAGTACCACCACGCCAAGGATAGGAAGTTCGGCAAAGGCAGCAGGCGCTGCAAGCGCTGCGGGTCAAAGGGCAGCACGATCATCAGGCGCTACAGCCTCAACCTGTGCAGGCAATGCTTCAGGGAGTCTGCCGAGGGTCTGGGATTCAAGAAGTATATGTGAGGCTGATTTGACATGTGGGTTCAGGATCCTCTTGCAAACGCGCTTGTAAACATCATGAACAGTGAGGAGAGGGGCAAGACCGAGTGCATAGTCACTCCTGCCCCGAAGCTGATCGCAAACGTGCTTAGAACCCTGCAGAAGGCAGGCTACGTGGGCGAGTTCGAGCTGATCGACGACGGCAGGCTCGGCAAGCTCAGGATACAGCTGCTCGGAAGGATAAACAAGTGCAGTGTGATCAAGCCTTACTTCGCGGTATCGTACAACGAGCTGGACGACTGGGCACATAGGTACCTCCCGGCAAAGGACATCGGCTTCCTCATACTGACAACCTCGAAGGGAATACTCACGCACAAGGACGCCATCGCCAACAAGGTAGGCGGAAGGCTGATGGCATACGTCTACTAGGGGGGGCCAAGAAATGTCTGAGTACGCGTCTTTGAAGATAAACGTCCCCGATGGCATCCAGGTGTCGTTAGCCGGCTCGGCAGTCACAGTCACAGGGCCGAAGGGCAAGCTTACCCGAGACTTTGCGCACACAAGGATGAACATCTCGATCTCGGACAGCGAGATAACTATCGCTGCGCCCCTTAAGGGAAAGCGTCTGAAGGCGCTGGTTGGCACCGTCGGCGCACACCTCAAGAACATGTTCAAGGGAGTGACCACCGGGCACACCTACCACATGAAGGTGGCATACGCCCACTTCCCAATCACCGTCAAGGTAGCGGGGAAGCAGGTCATGATCGAGAACTTCATGGGTGAGCGGTCCAAGAGGGTTGCCAACATCGTGGGCAGCGTCAAGGTTACCGTACAGGGCGACGAGCTCACTCTGGAGGGCATTGACAAGGAGGAGCTCGGGCAGACTGCAGCTAACATACACTTCGCGACGCACGTCAAGAAGATGGATCCGAGGGTGTTCCAGGACGGCGTCTACGTTTCAGGGAGGGCATGACCATGGCGAACAAATCACCAAAGAACCTCAAGAAGGCCCTCGAAGTAAGGGCGAAGGTAGCAAGCGAGAGGCCGGACTTTCCGCGCTCTGAGACGCACCGCTTCCCGCGCCTCGGCGACAAGTGGCGCAGCAGCAAGGGCATAAGGTCGAAGATGAGGCTGAAAAAGCGCAGCCGCTTCGCCATAGTTGAGACCGGCTACCGCGGGCCAGTCATGGCCAGGGGGCTCCACCCGACAGGGAAGGAGGAGGTCCTCGTCCACAACGTCGGAGAGCTCGAAGGCCTCAACCCAGAGACGCAGGTCGTTCGCATCTCCGCAAGCTCGGGCAAGAAGAAGCGCCTCGAGATAAAGCAGAAGGCGGAGGAGCTTAAGCTTGACATATTGAACGTAAGGCCATCGGAGATACCGAAGGCCAAGGAAGAGGAGCCCGAAGAGTCTGAGACGGAGTCCAAGGAATCCGAATCCGAATCCGAGGAGTCCGAATCCGAATCCGAATCCGAATCCGAATCCGAGACCGAGACCGAGGAGTCTCAGGACGAAGCCGGCGCCGACGAAGATGCGGAGGAGCCGGAAGAGGGCGATTCTGAAGAAGAGAAGGACGAAGAGGCTGACAGCAAATGAGTCTCAGAAACCAGAAGAGGATAGCCGCGGACGTCCTTAAGATCGGCGAGACCCGAGTATGGATCGATCCCGAGAGGTTCGAGGACGTCAGCATTGCAATCACACGCGACGACGTGCGCGCTCTGATAAAGGACGGTGCGATCGCCACCAAGCCGGAGACAGGCGTAAGCCGCGGCAGGTACAGGCACAGCCACCTCCAGAAGAAGAAGGGGCTGCGGAAGGGTCCTGGCACGAGGAAGGGCTGCGTGCAGGGCGACGAGTGGGAGAACCGTATCCGCTCGATGAGGGAGTTCCTGCGGCTCCTCAGGAAGAGGAAGATAATCACTCCTGCAGTCTACAGGACTCTCTACCTCAAGGCTAAGGGCGGCGCATTCCACGACAGGAGGCAACTCAAGTCCTACATAGAGGAGCACGAGTTGGCAAGGAGGTAAATGACATGGCAAAAGGAACTAACTACCGAGTAACCTTCAGGAGAAGGAGAGAGGCTAGGACCGATTACAGGCTCAGGAAGAAGCTCATAATCAGCGGGTCACTCAGGCTTGTGGTGAGAAAGTCCCTCAAGCACATCAACCTGCAGATCGTCGAGGCGAAGTTCGAGGGCGACTCAGTGTTGGCACATGCCGGCACGATCGAGCTCAAGAAGTTTGGCTGGAAGGGCGGGACAGGGAACCTCCCTGCTGCCTACCTTGCCGGGTTCCTCGTTGGCAAGAGGGCGGTGGCAATGGGCAAGACCTCTGCGATAGTTGACTTCAACAGCTACAAGATCACGGCCTCAAACAAGCTCTATGCCGCGCTGAAGGGCGCAATCGATGCCGGGCTCAGCATCCCACACGACAAGAAGGTCGTGCCAGATAACAAGAGGGTCAGCGGGGCGCACATAGCGAGCTACGCAGACGCCATGCAGAAGGCAGACCCAGCAAAGTACGCCGCCTACTTCTCCCAATACCTCGCGGGAGGCATTGCTCCGGAGAAGCTCGCCGAGCACTTTGAGGAGACGAAGAAACGGATCGAGAAAGAGGTAAAGTGATATGGCATACACAACAACCCAATGGGTCCCGAGGACCTCACTCGGAAAGCAGGTGCTGGAGGGCAAGATCACCAGCATCAGGGAGGTCTTCGAGCAGAACATCCCCATAAAGGAGCCCGAGATCGTCGACATGCTCCTCCCTGACATGAAGCACGAGGTGCTCGACGTAAACATAGTCCAGAAGCAGACCGACGCAGGCGAGATCACCAAGTTCAAGATAGGCGTTGTAGTAGGCAACAATGACGGCTATATCGGAATGGGCATAGGCAAGTCCAAGCAGATGCGCTTCGCAATAGACAAGGCGGTCGCGGACGCCAAGCTCAACCTCACGCCGGTGAGGCGCGGATGCGGCAACTGGGAATGCACCTGCGGAAAGGCGCACAGCCTGCCTTACAAGGTCGATGGGAAGAACGGCAGCGTCTCGGTGACGCTGATCCCTGCCCCTAGGGGCATAGGGCTGGTCGGCGGCGCGGTCGTCAAGACGATGCTCACATTCGCGGGCATCAAGGACGCCTGGGTAGTCTCATACGGAGAGACGAGGACTACGATCAACTTCGCGGGCGCGGTATACGAGGCGCTGAAGAACACTTACAGGTTCAAGCAGTGAGGTGCAAAAACATGAAAGTATTCTTACTCATACGCATCAGGGGCAGGATCGGAATATCCCCAGAGAACCTTGACACAATGGACCGCCTCAACATACCGAAGAAGCACAACGCAGCGATAATCACCGACGACCCTTCGATAATGGGCATGGTAAACAAGGTCGGGTTCTACGTGACGTGGGGCGAGATCAGCAAGGATGCGCTGGTGGCCCTGCTGCAGAAGAGGGGCAGGCTACCCGGAGAAGCCAAGCTTACCGATGATGCTCTGAAGGCGAACAACCTCGGATCGATCGAGGCGGTCGCCGACAAGATCCTCGCCGAGGGGAAGGTGCCTGAGCCGATCAAGAGGACGTTCAGGCTCACGCCCCCGAGCGGCGGGTTCAAGCATCACATAACGCGGCACATAAAGTCCGGCGGCGAGCTGGGCTACCGCGGCGCAGATATCAACGCCCTCATCGCTAAGATGATCTGAGCCTTTTTTGTGCTCAAAACTTTTTTTTATTCCTGCACCCCTACGTCACTTGGGGGATTTGAGATTCCTAAAAAGAGGAACTTCTGGAGCGACCCTTACTGGGACCTGGACCGGCTGGACGAGCTCATGGAGAGCTTCATGAACGAGGCATTTGAGTCCCTAAAGAGTGCTGAGAAGGCATACGGCAGCCCCATATACTACGGCTTCTCCGTATCCGTGGGACCTGATGGCAAGCCGATGATAAGCGAGTTCGGCAATGTCCGCCCGGGGCTTGAGGGTCCCGAGCTGCGCGAGGAGATATCCCCGTTGGTCGACATCATGGACAGCAACGACCGCGTCACGGTCTTCGCAGAGCTCCCGGGCGTGGACAAGAAGGAGATCGACCTGAAGGTCTCCGAGGACAGCCTGACGATATCTGTCAGCAAGGAGAAGCGGAAGTACTACAAGGAGGTCGCACTGCCCTTCAACATCAAGCCTGCGACCGCAAAGGCGAGCTACAAGAACGGCGTCCTTGAGGTGTCGCTGGAGAAGGCCGGGCGACCTTCCGGCAAGCGGATAACCGTCGAATAGTCCGCGTAAAAAGTAAAAATATTTAAGATAGGCGAAGGTTTTGTATCGCTAATCATAGTGGTGTTTATCATGGTAGTCAGAAAGGATCGCAAAGTTCGCAGGCAGCGCGGCTCTAGGCTTTACGGGTGGGGCCAGGTAGGTCAGCACAGGAAGTCTGGAATGCGCGGTGGCTACGGCGCAGCAGGTTTCCACAAGCACAAATGGAGCTATGTTACCACTAAGGAGAAAGATCACTTTGGCAAGGACGGATTCGTCAGGCCTGCCGCTGTCACTAACGAGATCAATGCGATCAATGTCGGTGCGATTGCTTCCATCGTTCACGGGAAGGTTCTCAGTCAGGACGAGAAGGGCCGTGCCGTGCTTGACATGTCCTCGATGGGCATAGACAAGCTCCTAGGCGGTGGAAAGATCGACTTCCCGATAGTCATCAAGGTCACGGGGACCACTGAGCTGGCCAAGAAGAAGGTTGCGGACGCAGGCGGAGAAGTACAGGTAGCAGAGTGAGCGTCCAATGGCCCGACTTCTGGAGCTAATGGACCCTATCGTGCGCCGGTTACCAGAGATCCCGAAGCCGCAGCGCAAAGTGCCCCTCAAGGAGAAGGCACTCTGGACAATCATAGCCCTGGCGATATACCTCGTTATGGCGGAGATCCCAATGTACGGGGTCCCGTTCTTCGAGACGGGCTATGAGCAGTACATGTTCTACAGAGTGATCTTCGCCTCCAAGCAGGGCTCGCTGATGGAGCTGGGGATCGGTCCAATAGTCACCGCGGGCCTCATCATGCAGATCTTAGCGGGCTCAAAGCTCCTCAACGTCAACATGTCCGACCCCAAGGACAGGGGGCTCTTCACCGGCACCCAGAAGATTCTTGCCATACTCATGACCTTGCTGGAGGGTGTGGCCTTCCTCATGGGCGGGTCCTACGGCAGTCCGGACACGATCACCTCCGTCTTCATAATTGCCCAGCTGGTGGCGGTGGGCATCATCGTGCTGCTCATGGACGAGATGATCCAGAAGGGATGGGGCCTCGGGAGCGGCGTCAGCCTCTTCATCCTGGCGGGAGTTGCCCAGCAGGTGATGTGGCTGTCGTTCTCGCCGTTCGGGCCGGTCGACACGCTGAACAGGTCGCTCGGCGCCATAGTTGCCACATTCCAGACCCTCCTCTCCGGGCAGAACTTCATGACGATACTGTCAAGGTACCCTTACCCTGACCTGACCGGGTTCCTCACGATGCTGCTCGTCTTCTTCATCGCCGTGTACCTGGAGGGCATGAAGATCGAGATACCCGTTGCCTACGCCAAGTACGGCGGCATGAGGGCTAAGATACCGCTCAAGTTCATGTACGTCTCGAACATACCCATCATACTTGCGTCGGCGCTCTTCGCCAACTTCTACTTCCTCGGGCAGATGCTATGGAGGAACTTCAACGTGGCGAACGACAACGTTTGGGTCAACTGGTTCGTCCAGATGAACGCCACCGCCTCGACGTCCACCGCCAACGCGCCCCTGCTCCCGAACTGCCTCCTATACTACTTCCAGGCTCCAAAGAGCGTCACTACCGTGGCGGCGGACCCCGTTCATGCGATCGCCTACCTGCTCATACTGGTTGGCTTCTCGATCGTCTTCGCCAAGGTCTGGGTCGAGGTCTCGGGGATGAGCGCGAGGGCGCAGGCCGACCAGCTCGTGAACGCCGGCCTGCAGATCCCAGGGTTCAGGAGGTCGCCGGCGATAATCGAGCAGATCCTCAACAGGTACATCCCATCGCTGACGCTGCTGAGCGGCATAATGATCGGCCTGCTGGCAGGGATCGCCGATATGCTCGGCGCCATCGGCAGCGGTATAGGCATATTGCTGTCCGTCGGAATAATATACCAATACTACCAGATACTTGCCAAGGAGCAGCTCACGGAGGCATATCCGGGCCTGGGCAAGTTCCTGGGACAGGACTGATGACCGGCGCATAGCCTAGGGCGCCCCTGCCACCGGCCTGCGCTAGGCGGGTCGGTGCCGGAGGGCACTTGGCGCAAGGCGCCGGAGTCCGTCGAACCGGACTGGAAAAATGTGGAGTGAAAAAAATGCCGAAAAGCACTGCGCGAAAAGGTCGCCTCGTGATCGTAACCGGGATCCCAGGCGTGGGCAAGACTACCGTCCTCACCGCCGCGCTCGCCGCATGCAACGCGCGATCCGTGAAGGTGGACTTGGTCAACTATGGCAACATGATGTTCGAGGAGGCCTCCAAGAAGGGCCTTGTGAAGACCAGGGACGAGATGCGGAGGCTGGGCGTCAAGACGCAGGTCCAGCTCCAGCTGGCCGCCGCAAAGGCGATAGCCCGGATCGCAGCCAAAGGAAACGTGCTGCTGGATACCCACATGTTCATAAACACGCCCATTGGGTTCATGCCCGGGATACCGTCCTGGGTCGGCGAGTCGCTGAAGCCGGATTCGATCGCGCTGCTTGAGGCAGACCCTGCCGAGGTATCCAAGCGGAGGCAGAAGGACGCCGCCATAAGGGCCAGGGAGGCCGACTCCCCGGAGCGGATCAGCGAGCACCAGCTGCTCGGCAGGTCGGGCGCGGCAGCCCTTGCCGTCCAGACCGGGTGCACGGTTGTGATCGCGCACAACAGGGAGGGCGCAGCCGAGGCGGCGGCGAAGGTTATCGCCGACCTATTCATGTGAGACTGATCAAAAATGGCCTTAGAGTTCCTATATGAGATCTTCAACGGAATCGTAGTGGCAATATCCAACGCGCTTGGACCTTGGAACGACTATCCGCTGGCAACGATCACGATCCTGCTGCTCACCATACTGATGTCAACGATATCTACCGTGGCGACGAGGATGCTGGTGGACGTCGACGTCATGCGGAGGCGCAACCTTGAGATGCGCGAGTGGCAGAGCGCATACAGCAAGGCGCTGAGGGCCAAGGACGAGAAGACGGTCGCCAAACTGAAGAAGAGGGAGCCCGCAGTCAAGCGCGCCCAGGCTGAGATGTCGAAGGACCAGTTCAAGCCCCTGCTCGTGACCATGGTCCCGTTCTTCATCTTCTACTACATCTTCAGTGCTGTCTTCGGCTACAACCAGGTCGTCGTGGCATACTCGCCGATAAGCATCCCCTTCGTTGGGGAACAGTTCAACTTCTGGGTCTGGTACCTCATCTCGTCGTTCAGCATGTCCGCATTCATCCAGCGCCTCTTCAAGATGCCGACATACTCCGACTGAGACCCATCCATGGAACAGGAGTGCGCCCCACCGGGGGCGACAACAACCTTTTTCTTACAGCTCGAACCCCGTTATCCCCAGAGTCCTGGTGTTCCACATGACCGCCGCGTTTCCGGAAGACCTCATCATTACCATAAGCGGACCCGCCGGATCGGGTAAGTCGCACTGCGCCACCCGCATCGCCGAGCGCTTCGGGATACCGTGCCACTCGGCGGGCGCGGTCTTCAGGGCGATGGCCGCAGAGCGGGGCGTCCCCGTAGTCGAGTTCTCAAAGATAGCCGAGGCCGATCCCGAGATAGACCGTGAGGTGGACAGGCGCACCGCCGATCTGGCCAAGAAGGGCGCCTCCGTGATGGAAGGCCGGCTCGTCGCCTGGTTCTCCGGCAGGGAGCGGAGGCTCAGCTTCTACCTCACCGCGCCATTCGAGGAGAGGGCAAGGCGCATAGCCGAGAGGGAGTCCATATCCCTCAAGGATGCATCCTCCAGGACCCGGGCAAGGGAGGCGAGCGAGCGCAGGCGGTACAGGAAGCTCTACTCGCTCGACATCTCCGACCTCTCGAGCTATGACTTCGTGATCAACACCGCAAAGTGGGACAAGGAAGCGATCATAGACCTGCTGGAGTCTATCGTCTCGCTGCACATCAAGCGCGGCGGCCCGTAGGCGCGCTGCGCCCCCTGACGGGTAAGTATATTGGAATGTTTAGCGTTCGTTCATGTGAATGGGTAGGGTGGATGGTGTCCTGGATTGGAGCAAAGCGAGGAGTTCGTGGTCAAGAGTGACGAGCGGTCTAGCCCCAACCATGGGTGGATGCCCTCGGAGCGCCCGATAAAGGAGTACTTCTCGACGGGCGTGATAAACCTGGACAAGCCGCCCGGGCCCAGCAGCCACGAGGTCGTGGCGTGGGTCAAGCGCCTCCTCGCGGTCGACAGGTCGGGGCACGGCGGGACCCTCGACCCGAAGGTCAGCGGCGTGCTGCCCGTTACGCTCGGGAGGGCCACCCGCATAATCGCGTTCATGATGAGGTCTGGCAAGGAATACGTCTGCCTCATGGAGCTGCACCAGGAGGTCCCCAGGGAGCGCCTCATGGAGGTCATCAATGAGTTCGTGGGGCCGATCTACCAGCTCCCGCCAGTCAGGTCGGCGGTCAAGAGGGCCCTGCGCATACGGACCATCTACTCCATCGATATGATCGAGTCGAGCGGTAAGTTCGTCCTCATGCGGGTCAGCTGCGAGGCCGGGACATACATCCGGAAGCTCTGCCACGACATGGGCGAGGTTCTGGGCTGCGGCGCGCACATGCGGGAGCTCCGCAGGACGCGCGCCGGGCCGTTCAGCGAGACCAAGGGGATCCATACCCTCCACGAGCTGCTGGACGCGATCACCCTCTGGAAGACGTCAGGGGACGAATCCCTGCTCCGGTCCGTGATAAGGCCCATCGAAGAGGCCATCCGCGCCTTCCCGAAGGTCGTCGTGAGGGACTCCGCGATCGACGCCTTCTGCCACGGCGCTAACTTGGCGTCGCCCGGCCTGCTCAAGGTGAGCGCGTCCGTCAAGGCCGGCGACAGCGTCTGCGTCATGAGCGGCAAGGGCGAGCTCGTGGGGCTCGGCAAGGCCAGGATGTCGGCGCAGGAGATGGCCAAGGCCGATCACGGCATACTGGTCGACAACGAGCGGGTCGTGATGGAGCCAGGAACATACCCGAAGGGCTGGTCTGCAAAGTGAGTCCAAGGGAGGATGACCGCGCCGGGCGAGGCCCCGGACGCGAGCGCGGGCGCATCCAGCACTACTACTCCAGTTCGCCGCGGAGGTCCGACAAGAGCTACGTGATCAAGTTCACTCTCAAGGGGCGCATAATAGAGCTCGCAAGCTCCGGGGGCGTCTTCTCGAAGGATAAGGTCGACCTCGGGACGCAGGTCCTGCTGGCGAGCTTGGACCTACCTGAGCGCGGCGACGTCCTCGACCTAGGGTGCGGCTACGGCGTCATCGGGATAACAATCGCGAAGCTGCGTCCGGGCGTCAAGGTTACCCTGGCCGACGTCAACCCGGTGGCAGTCAAGCTTGCGTGCCAGAACATCGAACGGAACGGCGTCGGCAACGCGTCTGCCCTCGTCAGCGACCTGTACTCTGCCCTCGGCGGGGCAACGTTTGACATGATCGTCTCCAATCCGCCCCTCGCCGCCGGGTACGCCGTGATCTTCCCCCTGATCGAGGGGGCACTGCCAAGCCTGAAGCCGGGCGGGCGCCTGGTCCTTGTGCTGAGGAAGGGCGTCAACGCCATCCCAAGGAAGATGGAGGCGGTATTCGGCAACGTCACGCTCGTCTCCAGGAAGAGCGGTTACCGCGTCTTCATCTCCAAGAGGGCGCCCCCAGGGCAGGGCGGTAGCCCCGCCGAGCGGAAGGAAAAAGCAAAAGAAGAAGTACCTCCTGATTCCTAAGGAGAGCGCCGAGTGCCGAAGTATCCTAGCCTGGTAGGGAGCAATCTGCAGAAGGCTCACGCCTGGAGAACGGGCTAGTACCTGTCAAGTCAGCTTGTGACTCGTCAGGGTCTCGGGGGTTCAAATCCCCCCTTCGGCGCCAACAATCATCACCTGCATCATTAAATCCGCATGATAGTGCCCCTCGCGCCCGCACATGCTGGACGCTCCTGCAAAGTCGCCCGGCAAGAGCCTGCCCTTCAAAAATCCCCCCTTTCCGCCGTTAGAGTTAAATACTATTATATTGTTTCTAATTTGCCTCGAAGAAGGGATGCGTCTATTGAGTTCATCGTTTAGACATATTGTCCGAATAGCCGATGCGGACCTGAAAGGGGAAGATAAGGTAGCGTACGCATTGAGCAACATAAGGGGCGTTGGCATCAACATGGCATACGCCATCACTCGAACATGCGGCGTTGACCCCGAGGGTCGCGTTGGCTTACTTCTGGACAGCGACTTGAAGAGGATAGAGGAGGGACTGTCGACGATTCAGAGCAGGTTCCCGCCTCGCATGCTTAACCGGAGGAAAGATCCGTTCACTGGTAAAGATGTTCACTTGATCGGCTCAGATCTGGTGGTCGGCATGAAGTCCGACATAGACCTGATGAGGAAGACCAAGTCTTGGAAGGGCATAAGGCACTCGCTTGGCCTCAAGGTCCGCGGACAGTGCACCAGGACTACAGGCAGGTTCGGCACCGCAGTAGGCGTCTCGAAGAAGTCTGCTGTTCAGCAGGCCCAGAAGGCTCCTGCTGCCGCCCCTGCAGGGCAGGCGTGAGGTGTTCTGAATGGGTGATCCTAAGAAGAGCAGACGTCTATGGCAGGGTCCAAGGCATCCCTGGAAGAAAGAGAACCTTGTGAAGGAGCTGGCACTGCTCGGTAAGTTTGGCCTGAGGAACAAGAGGGAGCTCTGGCTGGCAAACTCGATACTGAAGTCATACAGGGCGCAGGCAAGCTCGATACTCGGCCTCAGCGAGGCGGAGAGGGCTGCCCACGAGAAGGAACTCATCCGGAAGCTCTCGAACCTTGGACTGCTGACCGAGGAGTCCGTCCTCGACAACATCCTCGGCCTGAGCGTCGATGACATTCTCGAGCGCAGGCTGCAGACGGTCATCATGAAGCTCGGCATTGCGCGCACGCCGCACCAGTCAAGGCAGCTGATAGTTCACGGTCACGTAAAGATCGGAGACAGGCGCGTAACCACTCCTGGATACATGGTGAGCAGGAACGAGGAGCCGCAGATATCCTGCAACCTCGCGCTCGCCGCAGTTCCGGAGCCCGCCGCCACCGCCGCAAAGGGGGCATGATGAGTGTCAAGATTCGATAAGGGCATGAAGTGGGGACTTGCAAACATCTACAGCTCATACAACAACACCATAGTCCATATCACCGACCTGACTGGCGCCGAGACAGTGGCGTTCCAGTCCGGAGGACGCATCGTAAAGTCCGACCGCGAGAAGCCGTCGCCTTACGCCGCAATGGTATCCGCGACCCGCGCAGCGCAGGAGGCGCTGGAGAAGGGCATCAGCGGCATACACATACGGATCAGGGCTCCAGGCGGCCACAAGAGCAAGACACCTGGCCCAGGCGCCCAGGCATCGATCAGGGCACTGGCGAGGGCCGGAATGATCATAGGGAGGATAGAAGACGTTACCCCCGTCCCTCACGACACCACGAGGAGGCCAGGTGGAAGGAGAGGAAGGAGGGTCTAGTCGAGAAGGCTTAAATATCCTTCTCCATTTTCCAATTTTAATCATGGAGGAATTGTTCCGTGGACGTTGAGATTCTCGATGCAACCGATGGGCAACTGAGGGTGAAGGTCAGCGGCGCTGACCCGACATTCATGAACGCAATAAGGCGCATCATAATGTCCGAGATACCTGTCACGTCGATCGAGTTGCTTTACATCATCGAGAATACAGGCGTCCTCTACGACGAGATTATCGCTCACAGGATGGGATACATCCCGCTCAAGGGCGGTGAGGGTCTCATCTTCACGAAGGACTGCGACTGCCAGGGGAAGGGGTGCCCGAGGTGCGAGGCGATCCTCACCATGGACGTCACGGCAAGCGAGGACAACTTCAAGGTTCTGTCCGGCAGGCTCAAGGCTGAGGGGGCGGTCTTCGCGGCAAACACGGAGATCCCGATCGCCGAGCTCAACGCTGGGCAGAGGCTGGCTCTCGAGGCGAGGGCGAGGCTGGGCACTGCAAAGCAGCATGCCAAGTGGCAGCCTGTCTCGATTGCCGTGGTGAAGTACGAGCCCCAGATCAAGATTGACCAGAAGGCGTGCGACCTGTGTGCACTATGCGTGGACGAGTGCCCCAAGAAGATCCTTGCGATCAAGGATAAGCGCCTGGTCGTGACGTCGCAGCTGGCATGCTCGCTCTGCAAGGTGTGCGAGAGCATATGCCAGAAGGGTTCCATCAAGGTAACTTACGACGACTCAAAAGCCGTGCTGACTATCGAGACGGCCGGCGGAATGGCGAACGAAGAGCTGGTCTCGGCCGCAGCCGACGTCCTGCTCAACAAATCTTCAAGCTTAAGAGAGGCTCTAAAAGAATTGCCGGAGGCAGCGTAATTGGTCAAAAGAACACTACCTACAAACCCGAAGACGAGGCGCCTGATCAAGCTACTCAGGAAGGCTTCTAGTTCAAACGAATCAGCAGTATGGAGGACTTTATCTGACTCCCTCTCGACGCCGACAAGGCAGAGGGTATCGATGAACGTAAGCAAGATTGACCGGCTCGCAGAGGAAGGAGACGTGGTCGCGATCCCTGGGAAGGTCCTTGGGTTCGGTAACATCGGCAAGAAGGTCGACGTCGCGGCGCTGTCCTTCAGCCAGTCTGCGAAGGATAAGATCGCGCAGGCCGGCGGCAAGGCGCTCACGTTTGAGGCTCTGATGATCGCCAACCCGCACGGCAAGAACGTGAGGATATTGAGGTGAAACCGATGTCTGATGTTGTTTATATTGATGGCACAAACCTACGCTTTGGAAGGGTTGCCTCGAAAGTGGCAAAGCGCCTGATAAACGGAGAGCAGGTTGTTGTTGTAAACGTCGATAAGCTGGCAGTATCGGGGAGCAGGGCGTCCGTCATGAGCAAGTACGAGCGATGGATGCAACTCCGAACCCACAAGAACCCTGAGAAAGTCGGCCCGAAGCAGCACCGCTCGCCGGACAGGCTGCTCTTCTACTCGGTAAGGAACATGCTGCCAAAGGCGCCGTCCGGTAAGGAGGCGCTCAAGCGTCTGAAGGTCTACATCGGCGTCCCTGAGGAGCTCAAGGCCGCAAAGCTGGAGACCATTGAGGACGCAGACATAAAGACCCTTAGGGGCAATTACATGCTGCTGATCGAAGTGTCAAAGATTCTAGGGTGGTCACTCCCATGAGCGAGAAGATTGTAATCGTAAGCGGGAAGAGAAAGACCGCGGTGGCCCGCGCGACCGCAACTAACGGTAACGGAAAGGTCCTCATCAACGACGTCCCGCTGGAGATCCTCCAGCCATCAATTGCAAGGATGAAAATCCAGGAGCCGATATTGGTGCTCGGTAACGAGTTCTCCAACAAGGTGGACGTGGATGTCAAGATCGAGGGTGGCGGCTTCATGGCGCAGGCCGAGGCTGCCAGGGTCGTGGTCTCCAACGCCCTCTCTGAGTTCCTCGGCGATTCCGTCAGGAAGAAGTTCCTCGAATACGATAGGAGGATGCTCGTCGACGACCCGAGGCGGACGGAGCCGAAGAAGTTCGGTGGGCACAGCGCAAGGAGAAGGAAGCAAAAATCATACAGATGAGGGGCACATCATGATCATCCCTGTTCGCTGCTTTACCTGCGGCAAAGTCATAGCCGACAAGTGGGAGGAGTTCAAGGTAGGCATCGCGAAGGGGGAGAACCCGGCGGAGGTCCTCGACCGCCTGGGCGTGAAGAGGTACTGCTGCAGGAGGATGTTCCTCTCGCACGTTGACCTCGTCGAGGATGCCCTCAAATTCTCGGTAAGCACCAAGGAAGAAGGAAAAATATAAAAGGTATGGTCGAATTCTGAAATTTGCATCAATATCATAAGGTGGAACTCATGGCAACACTCGAAACCGCCGACCTGCTCATACCCCTCGAGGTCTACCTCGCAGCCGGTATCCATATTGGCACACACGTCAAGACAAACGACATGAAGCCTTTCATCTACAGAGTAAGGCCAGACGGTTTGTATGTACTCGACGTACGGAAGACCGACGAGAGGATAAGGACGACTTCAAAGTTCATCTCAAGGTTCAAGCCGGAGAGAGTCTTTGCCTCCTCTGCGAGGCAGTACGGATTCAAGCCGGTGGAGAAGTTCACGTCGATGATAGGCGGCAAGGCGCTGACAGGGCGTTTTATCCCCGGAACCTTCACGAACCCCAAGCTCACGAACTACGTTGAGCCGGAGCTGCTGATAGTGACCGACCCGCGCGCGGACTGGCAGGCTATGGTCGAGGCGGCCGAGGTTGGCATACCCGTCCTTGGCTTCTGCGACACCGACAACCGGTCACAGCTGATGGACCTTGTGATCCCCATCAACAACAAGGGGAGGAAGTCGCTGGCCCTGGCCTACTGGCTCCTGACCCGGCAGATACTCCGTGAGAGGGGCGAACTGGGCCCGACAGCCGAACTCCCGGCAACCCTTGAGGACTTCGAGTCCAAGATGCTCGTTGCCGAAGAGGAGTATGGCGAGTATGACCTCGAGGGATAGATACCCCCGGGTCTCGAATACTTTTTACGAAGGCACTCCGTCCCTCCTGCGCGAGCAGATCAAGTGGTGCTTCCTACACAGGGTGGGGCCGGGGTCGCTCCCAATACAGGACGAAGGCACAATCGCCGGCGCCGGCATGCCAAGTAAATCCCCGCACAGCGAATCGGTCGCGATCATATCGCCGCACGCGGGCTTCGTCTATTCAGGTCCAATCGCCGCACATGGGTACCTGCGCCTGTCGGCGGAGCAGCGGCCCGACGTTGCCGTGATCATCGGGCCCAACCACACGGGCTACGGCGCCGGCGTCTCCGTCTGGGGAGGCGGCGGATGGATGACCCCCCTCGGCCGCCTGGAGGTGGACGGCGGCATAGCGAAGGCGATATCAGCCTTGGGCGCCGCGGAGCTCGACGAGGACGCGCACGTAGACGAGCACTCCGTGGAGGTCCAGCTCCCCTTCCTGCAGTTCATCTACGGGAACGGCATCAGGATCGTGCCGGTATGCATGATGCTCCAGGACTACGCCTCGTCGAGGGAGCTGGGGATCGCAATCGCCGGCGCCCTCAAGGGGAGGCGCGCCGTGGTGATCGCCAGCACAGACTTCTCGCACTACGTCCCTTACAAGGAGGCTTACCGGAAGGACTCGATCGCCGGCGAGGCAATACTCCGCATGGACCCGCGCGCGGTCGAGTCCGCCGTCGTACGCGAGGGCATAAGCATGTGCGGCCCCGGGCCCGTGATGGCTGCCCTGGCCGCCGCCCTCTCGATGGGCGCGGAGTCGTGCGAGAGGCTATGCTACGCGACGTCCGGCGACACCTCGGGGGACAGGGGCAGCGTGGTGGGATACGGCTCCTTCGTGATGCGCCGCCCGCCCATGCCGCAATAAGCAAGAGTTAATTGTCATATTGCAGCATAGCATATGACAACATCACCCGAACCGGCTGGTCAACTCATGCCTTCACAAAAGCACGACCTCGCGGTGCCATTCTCAATCCCGCTGCTCGGCGAGTCCTACGTGAGCGTGGGGTGCCCTATCATAGCCGCGTCGACCGGCTTGGTCCTCCGCGTCTCCTGCGCGGTCGATGGCGTGACCGGTCCAGCCGATGTCCGCATCACCTCCCCGCGTCTCAGGAAGGCATGCCTGCGCGCCCTCAGGGCAGCAGGGATATCCGGCACGGTCTCCTTCTCATTCCCAAACCTTCCGCCATGGGCAGTCCAGGATGCCGACATGCTCGCCACGGCCGCCTCGCTATACCTTGCTGGCACTGATGCCATGGAATCGCTCGCGCCGTCGCTGCTCAAGGGCGCCGACGACAGGGCGTTCATCGACCTTGTGCGGGCAATGACGAGCCTCTCGGGGGGCTTCGTGGCAGGGCGCAGGGGCGAGGGCGTGGTCTCGATAGAAGGCGATATGGGCGCCGCTCTCTGCGCGGACCTCGTCAGGAGGCGCCTGAGCGTGAGGCCTACCATAGGCCGCTTCAGCGCCGCCCACCCCGACCTCGCGGAGCCGTTCTGGCACATCCTCGGGCATCTTGTACTGCAGGGCGTCGATGCCATAAGGGCCGGCGACGCCCCGCTCCTCGGCAGGCTCATGACGCTAGAGTCGCGCCTCTCGCTGGCCGTCGGGCTCACGGAAGAGCGCGAGCTGCTCCGCCTGTCCCGATCCGTGCCTTCCCTGGGCTGCAAGCCGGTAAGGTGCGACGGCCTCTCCGGCGCTCTGCACCTGGTCGGCGCCGGCATGCCGCAGCCGCAGCCGCAATCGCCGGTGCGCCATATCCTCAATTTCAATCGAGAGGGGGTCACTCAGGATGATTGAAGCCGACTACGTTCTGAAGCTCGGAGGGTCCGCCATAACCCACAAGGACACTCCATTCTCCGCCAACACCGCCTGCATCAGGCGGCTCGCGAAGGAGATCTCCGGGAGCGTTGGCAAGAGGATCATACTTGTCTACGGAGGGGGGTCATTCGGCCACGCCGCCGCGATCAGGCACCTCTCAGGGGGGCTGGTGTCCAGCCCGTCGGGCATCGCCGAGGTGAGGGCCGCGATGCTAGCGCTGACAATGGAGCTGACGCGGGGATTCATGGCGGAGGGGGTGCCGATCTTTGCGCTGAACCCGTCCAGCTGCCTCGTCTTCGGCAACGGCGGCTCCATCAGGTTCGGGGGGGCCGCCATCGAAGCCATCGAGAAGGCGCTTGAGGGGGGGCTCATCCCCGCGATGGGCGGCGACATCATCCTGGACCGCGGAGGTGGCGCCCGCATACTCTCCGGCGACACAATCGCGCGCATGCTTGCCCTCCGGTTCAGGGTCAAGACGCTCGCATTCGGGACCGACGTCGACGGCGTCCTCGGGCCGTCCGGTGCCATCCGCGCGATAAGCAGGGCGGAGCTGCCGGGCGTGATCGGGATGGTCGGGGGCAGGTCCGGCGACGTGACCGGGGGCATGTCCGGGAAGCTTGCCGCGGTGCGCGACTACCTCTCAAGGGGAGGTCGTGAGGTCCTCATATTCAACGCCTGCAAGCCCGGCACATTGGCGAGGGCGCTCTCCGGGAGCCCTGAAGGCACTCTTATTAAATGAGTTCACGCTACTATCAATCAGGTAATCCTGATGAGCTCTGACAGGAAGCTGAAGCACCTGGAGATATGCCGGGACAAGGATGTTCGCGCCCGCCGCGAGACGACTCATCTCGATGACGTAACGCTCATACACAGCGCGGCGCCGGAGCTGAACTTCTCGGAGATCGACCTCGAGACACGGCTCTTCGGCAAGACCCTCGCCGCGCCGCTCCTCATATCCGCCATGACCGGCGGGCACCCCGCAACGAAGAAGGTCAACGAGAACCTCGCGAAGGCCGCCAAATCCGTCGGCATAGGGATGTGCGTGGGGAGCCAGCGCGCCGCGATCGAGGATCCGCGCATGGCCGAGACATTCAGCGTCGTCAGGGACGTCTCGCAGGAGATGCTGGTCATCGGGAACATAGGGGCGCCGCAGCTGATATCCGGCGACGCAGCCGATTACGCGCAGAGGGCCGTCGAGATGATCAGCGCCGACGCTCTGGCCGTCCACCTCAACCCCCTGCAGGAGGTCGTCCAGCCAGGCGGCGACACGAAGTACAGGGGCGTGCTGGAGGGCCTCGCACGGATCACCCGCGCGCTCAAGGTCCCCGTCATAGTCAAGGAGACCGGCTGCGGCATCTCCTCTGCCATCGCCAAGGCGCTCTTCGCGGCCGGGGCGGCGGCAGTAGACGTCGCCGGCCTCGGCGGGACTAGCTGGGCCGCGGTCGAGCATTACAACGCCCTCATGAGCCACGACGACATCAAGGCGCATGTGGCCGAGACCTTCTGGGACTGGGGGATACCCACCGCCATGAGCATCTGGGAGGTGGCCTCGCTTAAGTCGGGCGCCACCCTGATCGCGTCCGGCGGCATAACGAACGGGCTGGATGCCGCAAAATCTATAGCCCTCGGGGCCGACCTTGCAGGCATAGCCCGGCCCCTCCTGCTGCCCGCATATTCGGGAGCCTCCGATGCGAGGCGAGTTCTTGAGGATGTCATATACGAGCTGAAGGTCGCGTCCATGCTCACCGGGTCGGGGTCTGTCAAGGCCCTCAAGTCTGCAAGGGTCTCCCTCAGGGGTGACCTCCTCGGCTGGGTGACGCAGAGCAAGTTGGGCATCAGGTGAACTCAATGCTCAGTGAAGAGATCAACCGTGTGGCAGAGGAGGTAAGCGCGATCCTTAGGGGCTCGCTGACTGCCGACTGCAGCCCGCTTTACCGTGCTGCCTACCACCTGCCATCGCAGGGCGGCAAGCGCATGCGCCCGTTTCTCGTGGCGAAGTCGAGCGAGCTCGTCGGCGGGTCGGCCAAGCCGGTCATCCCCGCCGCGGCTGCCGTCGAGCTTCTCCACAACTTCACGCTCGTTCACGACGACATAATGGACAACGACGCGCTGAGGAGGGGGGTGCCGACCGTGCACACCGTGTGGGGCATGCCTATGGCGATCCTCGCAGGCGACCTCATGTTCGCGAAGGCGTTCCAGATCCTCCTGCGCGCCGGTGGCGATGACCGCAGGATCCGCGCCGCAGCCGACGAGCTTGCGACGGCGACCATCGACCTCTCCGAGGGGCAACACCTCGACATGTCCTTCGAGGAGAGGCGCGACGTCCGCGAGGACGAGTACCTCGCGATGATCTCCGGGAAGACCGCCGCGCTCTTCAGGGCCAGCGCGAAGATCGGCGCGATCCTTGGGGGCGGATCCGACGAGGCGGTCGCCAGGCTTGGGGAGTACGGTTGGAACATGGGGATGGCATTCCAGATTTACGATGATTACCTCGGGCTGACCTCGAAGGAGGATGTCCTCGGCAAGGCGATAGGCAACGACATCCGCGAGGGCAAGAAGACGCTCATAGTCATAAAGGGGATGTCATCCGACGCAGCCCCCCTGCTGAGCGATGCACTGGGCAAGAAGAGCGTCCCGAACGAAAAAATGGCGGCGCTCCTCGGGCATCTGCAGGAGAACGGGACTTTCGGCTACGTCTATGCGAAGGCAAAGTCTTATGTCGACGCCGCGCTGGGGTCCCTCTCCCCATTCCCAGAATCCGCAGCAAGGGCCTCCCTCTTCCAGCTCGCCCAGATGGCAATCTCGCGGAAGAAGTGAGCGCCCGCCGCCTCGACCCTCCGTTCACAACAGATAATAGCAACCTGACCGATACACAATCGCTGAACCGCGGCATTGGCCGCGACAGAACCGTGAGGCGACCACGATGGCAGACCCCGAAGCAATACGTGCGGCGCTGTTGAGGCACGCATTATCGAACGCCATAAAGTACGGCGGCAAGGCAAACCCCAACGCAGTCGCAGGGATGGCATTCTCGGAGGACCCCTCCCTAAAGGCGAACACCAAGGATGTCTTCAGGCTCGCCGCCGAGGTGGCGTCGGAGGTCAACAGGATGGGCCTCGATGCTATTAAGGCAAAGGCCGAATCCTTGGGAGTGGGCGCGCCGAAGGAGAAGCCGAAGCAGGTCGAGCGCATCCTGCCCGCGCTGCCGAACGCCTCAAAATTCAAGGTCATAAAGGTCCGCTTCGCGCCGAACCCTGACTCGGTCATCCATCTGGGCAACACCAGGGCCGCCCTCCTGAGCGACGAGTACGCCAAGATGTACGGCGGATCATTCGTGCTCCGGTTCGAGGACACGTCGCCCTCGATCAAGCCCCCGCAGGCAGAGGCCTACGAGATCATCAGGCAGGACCTCAAGTGGCTCGGCGTGCACTGGGACGAGGAGGCGATCCAGTCAGACCGGCTGCCAATCTACTATGACCACGCGCGCAGGCTGATCGAGCTCGGAGGGGCCTACATATGCACCTGCAAGGCCGAGGCGTTCCGGGCCCTAGTCACCCAGAAGAAGCCCTGCCCGTGCAGGGAACTCCCCCCGTCCGAGCAGCTGGAGAGGTGGGGGCGGATGCTGAGCGGGAAGATCAGGCGCGGCGGGGCAGTCATGCGCGTCAAGACCGACCTCGAACACCCCAACCCCGCGATCAGGGACTGGCCCGCGATGCGAATAGACACCGCGTCGCACCCGCGGATCGGAAAGAAGTACCGGGTCTGGCCGCTCTACAACTTCGCGTCCGGCATAGACGACCATCTCATGGGCATAACCCACATCCTCCGGGGAAAGGAGCACGAGGTCAACATGCACCGCCAGAAGTACATGTACAGGCACTTCGGCTGGGACTACCCAGAGGCGATACACTACGGGCGCCTCAAGATCGTCGGCACCGTCCTTAGCAAGTCCAAGATCCGGGCCGGCATCGAGTCGGGGCTCTACACGGACTGGAGCGACCCGCGCTTGGGCACCATCGCCGCCCTGCGCCGCCGGGGTTTCGTCCCTGAGACGATAAGGCGCCTTATACTCGAGTGCGGCGTGCGCCCATCCGAGGCGACGATAAGCTGGGAGAACGTGGATGCGATAAACCGCAAGATACTGGACCCCTTGGTGAAGCGGTACGTCTATATCGCCGACCCTGTGGCCTTCGAGATCGGGGGGATCCCGAAGGCGTTCACTGCCAAGGTGGCCCTGCACCCTGACCACCCCGAGTGGGGGGCAAGGGAGTTCGCGGTCTCGCCGGAATCCCCTATAATCTCTCTGCCATCCGGGGACATGGCCCAGCTGAAGAAGGGGTCAGCGTTCAGGCTGATGAACCTCTTCAACGTGGAGGTCACCCGCGCCGGCAGGGGCAGGTTCGTCAGCGAGGACGTTGCCGATGCCAAGAGGCTGGGTGCCCACATAATTCAGTGGATGCCGCAGGGGCTCGGCGCCCCGCTCAATGTGGTGCGTCCGGATGCCACCGCCCATCAGGGCTTGGTCGACCCCGCCGCCCTCGGCGAGGCGATGCCATCATCCTTCCAGTTCTACAGGTACGGATTCGTCAGGGTCTACCGGGAGGGAGAGGGCTTCGTTGGGTACTTCACCCATGGATGAACCCTTCCAGCCTCAAAGGTATGATCATCTGCTGGCGCTGTATTTCCTAACGCCCCTGCGTTCATAGCAGTTGCCCAACCCTAAGGCGATCGTGCGCCTGTCATCCTAATAATATTTAATGCCACCTAACTGCATTTTTTTTGCTTTTTCCAACTCTTATATACATGCTGCATGTTATTGATAGACTATTACTGATATGTAGGCGTCAATATCTGGTGATGATGATTGCATAACAAAACCTGTTTATTAACTCTGTTTTTGCCTGCCTTGACATTACTGCTAATATCTGCAGCATCCGTGCCTGGGGTCTCCGCGGCGACCACCCATGATGCGATCGCCATAAACGGCAACTCCGGCTTCACTTCGGCTAACGGCGTCGTCTCCGGCACCGGAACCGACTTATACCCGTACATCATCGAGGGCTGGAGCATCAGCGATCTCTCGTCATCATGCATAACCATCCGGAACACGGACGCCCACTTCATAATCAGGGACTGCGTGCTGGAGTTGGCAGGCATTGGTCCTCACATTACTTTGGACAACGTCACCAATGGAAGGATTGAAGGGAACGCCATCTCAAACAATGGCAACGGCATCTCCCTCTCATCATCCTCCTCCAACACAATCACCAACAACACCTTCTACGGCGACGGCATCTCCCTCTCATCATCCTCCTCCAACACAATCACCAACAACACCTTCTACAGCAACGGCATCTACCTCTCATCATCCTCCTCCAACGTCATCTCCGGCAACACCATCTCCTGCACCGCCCTCGGCATCTCCCTCTCATCCTCCTCCAACAGCAACACAATCACCAACAACACCGTCACCAACGCCCTCTTCGACATCATCATCGCCAACTCCAACAACAACGTCATCTCCGGCAACACCGTCACCAACGCCAGCAGCAACGGCATCCGCATCTACTCCTCCTCAGATAACGAGGTCACGTGGAACGCGCTCCTGAACAACTCCATCAACGCCTACGACGCCACCGACTCCTCCTCTTGGGACTTCAACCTGTACTCGGACTACACCGGGCCGGACAATAACAATGACGGGATAGGCGACATCCCCTACAACATAACTGGCGGCTCAAGACAAGATCCGCACCCCATAGTGCTCCGCCCACCTGCACCCGACATCACGTCGTTCTCGCCTGCCAACGCCTCAGTCGTACCCGGCACCGGCACAATAACTGCGGAGTATTCCAGTTCCTCAGCCTCCATTAATGCCTCCGCATGCCTCCTGATCGTCAACAGCATAGACGTGACCGCATCGGCGTCCTTCGGGACAAGCGGCATGTCTTACTCTTACTCGCTCCCCTCGGGGGCATGCACTGTTGCCCTGATGGTGGCCGACGCCTCCGGCTCCACGTGGTGCAACTGGTCCTTCACCGTCGATGCGACACCGCCGGAGGTCCAGATAGTAACCCCTGCCAATGCTACATACGCTGATGGCAATGTGCCGATCAACGTCTCGGCATCTGATGCCATGGCAGGGATGGGTATAGTCCTCGCCGAGGTCGACGGCACTTACAACGTGACCTTGGTGCTCCAAGGAAGCTTCTACGTCAACGACACCCTCAGCCTCCCCGACGGCCACCACCTCCTCAGGATCTTCGCCAACGACTCGCTCGGCAACATGAACTCCACCGTCTCGGTCTGGTTCACCGTTGATACGACGCCGCCAGGTGTTGTAATTGTCTCCCCCGCAAACACTACCTACGCCTACTCCAACGTCCCCGTCAACGTGTCCGTTTCAGACCTGATCTCTCCCGTGGTGTCCGTCCTCGCCGAGGTCGACTCGTCCTACAACCTGACCCTTGTGTTGCAGGATGCCTTCTACGTCAACGACACCCTCAGCCTCCCCGACGGCCACCACGTAGTCAGGATATATGCGATTGACAGCGTGGGCAACGCCAACTCCAGCCAGTATGTCTGGTTCACGGTCGACACCACACCCCCCGAGGTCACAATCATATCGCCTGCCAACACCACTTACCCGTACACGCCGGTCGTCAATGCCTCCGTGGCCGATGCGCTCTCCGGAGTGGGCTCGGTCCTCGCCGAGGTCGACGGCACTTACAACCTCACCCTCGTGCTCCAGGGCGACCACTACTACGTCAACGATACTATGCTGCTCGAGGACGGCATGCACCAGCTCAGGATCTTCGTGAATGATACCGTAGGCAACTCGAACAGCAGCTCCGCAGTCTGGTTCACCGTCGACACGACCCCGCCTGAGGTCGTGATCATCTCCCCGGCCAACGCATCCTACGCCGTGCCATCGATAGCCATCAACGCGTCCGTGATAGACGCGACATCGCAGTTGGCCCTCGTCCTGGCCGAGGTCGATGGTGCTTACAACCTCACCCTCGACGAGGTCCCGCTGGTGATGATGCAGTTGCTATGATACGACGAGGAGGACGGCCACCACCTCCTCAGGATCTTCGCCAACGACTCGCTCGGCAACATGAACTCCACCGTCTCGGTCTGGTTCACCGTTGATACCACACCCCCCGAGGTCACCATCGCCGCCCCTGAGGCCAGGGCCTACGCATCGCCCGTGGCCCAGATATCCGTCCTCGCGGCAGACCTCTACTCCGGCATATCCGTTGCACTCGCCGAGGTTGACTCCCTCTACAACGTCACCCTCTCCTTCAACGGGAGCCACTACGTCGGCGAGTCGCTGGCGCTCCCCGACGGCCTCCACACGATAAGGGTCTTCGCCAACGACACCATGGGCAACATGAATGACACAGAGTCCGTGACATTCAACATCGACACTACCCTGCCCGTGCTCTCCAACCTCATCCCGCAGAACGGCTCCTTCACGAACTGGGCAAACCAGATGGTCTACCTCAACTACTGCGACAACAACACCGGCGTGGACCTCGGCGGCATCAGGCTTCTCGTCGACGGCATCGAAGTGACCGGCGACGCCATGATATACCCTGACTACCTCATGCAGATCCAGGCCTCCGCCCTCCCCGAGGGTGTGCACACGATAGCCGTCCACGTCCCGGACGCGGTCGGCAACACCGCCACCGCCGAATGGAACTTCACCGTCGACACCGAAGCGCCGGTAATCACAGTCGTGGCGCCTGCAGGCGGCTCATACACCGGCAGCCTTTCCGAGGTCGCAGCGTCCTACTCGGACGGCGGCTCTGGCATAGGCCTTGCATCCGTCAGGATCTCCGTCGACGGCGTTGACGTAACCTCAGGCGCCTCGGTCACGCCGGCCGGCATAACCTACGCGCCAGCATCGCCCATCACAGACGGCACGCACACCGTCACCGTCACCGTCAGCGACAACGCCGGCAACACCGCCACCGCTGCCTGGTCATTCTACGTGGACACCGAGGGGCCAGAGCTCATTGCATTCGTGCCGGGCGGCATAATCATGCCCTCCCCGACCTTCGGGGTCTGGCTCGCGTTCATGGACGGCGTATCTGGCGTGAACGCATCCAGCGCCGCGATGACCGTGGACGGCGCCCCGGTCGCCTTCGTTACTACCAGCAACCCGTCTGGCACCTTCTCCTTCTCCTATACTGGCACCTTCGCAGACGGCACGCACACCGCCTCGGTGACTGTCAGCGACAACGCCGGCAACACCGCCACCGCCTCGATCGCGTTCAGCGTGGACACAAGTGCGCCCGCGATCACCGGCATGTCGCCACCCGACGGCTCGCTCGCAGTGTTCGGGTCGCCCACGATAGGCGCCCAGTTCGTCAGCTGGAGCGGCATCGACGAATCATCCGTGGTGATCAGGGTCGACGGGACCGACGTCACGGCATCCGCGGCCGTCGCTGCGTCCGGATTCACGCTCTCGATGCCCCTCTCCGACGGCATGCACGCGGTCTACGTGGAGGTCAGCAACATATTCGGCAAAGCCGCGTCCGCGTCGTGGTCATTCACCGTCGACACCACTGCCCCGCAGATAACCGGCATGTCGCCAGCCAGCGGCGCATTCACAAACAACAGCCGCCCGACGATCTCGGCATCATTCTCCGACGCCATATCCGGCATCAACACAACGTCAGTCCGGCTCCTCATCAACGGGACCGACGCCACCCACCTCGCTACGGTTACTGCGTCAGGCATAACCTATGCGCCCGCAACAGCGCTCCCTGACGGGATAGCAGCAGTCACCGTCACCGTCAGCGACAACGCCGGCAACACCGCCGCCGCCACCGCCAACTGGACAATCGACACCAAGCCGCCTACGGCCCCGACCTCGGCAACGACCAACGGCTCGACCGTCACGGCAGGAACCTGGCAGTTCAGCGCATCATTCTCAGGGGTTGGTCCCCTACCAGGCTCAGTCCGCCTCTTCATCGACGGCGTTGACGTAACCTCAGGCGCCCCGGTCACGCAGACGGGCATCGCCTACAACGCAACCCTCCCGGCAGGCAACCACACCATAACACTCGTCATCACCGACCCCTCGGGCAACACTGCATCCACGACCTGGGCAGTCGCCGCAGAAGCGCAACCACAGGGCACAACCGACGCTATCAATCCTTACCTCATCATAGCAGTGGTTATCGTGTGCGCCTTTGCGCTCCTGATCTTCATCCTCGCCTACAGGCGTAAGAAGTAGCCTGTAGTTCCCCTTTTTTTTAATCCATAACTGGGGCTGTAATGATTGTCTGTTTGCTATTCCCCTGTAATGCTACTCGATGCCCCCTGCCGTTCCTGACTTCAATCTACCCGCGCAGCTTGATCCAGACCTTGCCCTACGTCTTCGAGGCAGATTCCGAATATGTCTATTGATCCCCTTCTGTAAGCCGCTAGCTCAGTGAAAGCACCCTGCATTGACATCATACCTGTTATGAGGGGTGTCGGACATGCGGTGAGGAAAGACAACCATCAGCCGAGACTAAAAAGCTTATAACCACCTTCTCTTTTCTTTAACGACTTGAGCGATGAAGACATTCGAGGTAGTAGATATGTCCAAGAAACCAATGTTCGTTAGGTTTGAAGTGTCTCCTGAGATCATGGAGCGAGCTTATGAAACCGTCAAGCTGGCAAAGGACGATGGCAAGCTGAGGAAGGGCGCAAACGAGGCGACCAAGGCAGTCGAGAGGGGCATAACCCGCCTCCTTGTGATAGCCGTCGATGTAGACCCGCCTGAGATCGTTGCCCACCTTCCGCTCCTAGCCGATGAGAAGAAGATCTCGTACGTTTATGTGGACTCGAAGATCAAGCTCGGCGAGGCAGCAGGCATCGACGTCCCGTCGGCCGCTATAGCAGTTGTCGAGGCAGGCAAGGGCAAGCCGCTGATGGACGAGGTCATCTCCAAGGTAGCCGCACTCCGCCTCAAGGGCAGCGCTGCAGAGGCTCCTGTAGCCGAGAAGCCAAAGGCAGCCGAGGAGAAGCCGAAGAAGGAAGAGCCAAAGGCAGCCGAGGAGAAGCCGAAGAAGGAAGAGCCAAAGGCAGCCGAGGAGAAGCCGAAGAAGGAAGAGGCTCCGGCAGCGAAGGCAGAGGCAGTGTCAGAGGAGAAGCCAAAGGAGAAGCCGAAGAAGAAGGCCGCCAAGAAGGCAGCTGCCCCGGAGAAACCTGCCAAGGAAGAGGGTAAGGCTTAATCTCCTGCCCCTATTTTGTATGGAGGCTTGACTTATGAGCAAAGATATGGGTGAAGTTTCGCCCTCTGAAGTTATTCAGATCGTCGGCCGCACAGGCGTAACCGGAGAAGTGATACAGGTCAGGGTGCGCGTCAACGAGGGCAAGGACAAGGGAAGGATCCTGACTCGCAACGTCAAGGGCCCGATAAGGGTCGGGGACGTTCTGATGCTCAGGGAGACCGAGCGTGAGGCAAAGAAGCTCATGCCGAGGTAAAAGTTATTAAATTGCACAGGTTAACCGTTTTGGATTGGGGCGTTAAAGATGGTCAGGGTATTCAAATGTTCGTTCTGCAGCAAGGATATGCCCGTTGGCAGTGGCATGATGTTCGTAAAGAACGACGGCACGATCCTCCGCTTCTGCTCCAGCAAATGCCGCAAGAACATGCTTGAGCTCAAGAGGGTTCCGCGCCGCTTCAAGTGGTCAGCCAAGGTGCCTAGCAAATGATCGAGCGCACCTTCGTGATGATAAAGCCAGACTCCGTGGTCCGCGGCCTCATCGGCCGGGTCCTCCAGAGGCTGGAGGCGAAGGGCCTAAAGATCGTGGGCATGAGGATGATCCGCATGTCGCAGGAGCAGGCTGGAAAGCTCTATGCCGTGCACAATGAGAAGCCTTTCTTCGGGGACCTCGTCGGCTTCATACGCTCGGCTCCGGTGGTCGTTCTGGCGATCGAGGGCGAGAGCGCGGTGGCCGTGGTCAGGCGCGTTATAGGCGCCACCGACTCAAAGGAGGCACAGCCGGGCACCATCCGCGGCGACTTCTCGTGCTCCAAGAGCATGAACGTGATCCACGCATCGGACTCTACCGAGAACGCGGCCAAGGAGCTCTCGATATTCTTCGCGCCTTCCGATCTTGTGGAATATTCGCGGCTCGACGCAAAGTGGGTATCCTGAACCCGCCCCGCTCCGGCGCTAGCCCGCGGGCCCGGGCCATCTCCCTCCTCCCCGCAGACAGACCTCTACTTTTTATAAGGGCGGGCGTTTTTCTAAAGCAAGGCGAATCACAATGCCCGTCAGACAGCCCATAGTCACCGTGCTCGGTCATGTGGACGTCGGCAAGACGCTGCTGCTGGACAAGATAAGGGGTTCTGCAGTAATGTCGCGCGAGGTTGGGGCCATGGCTGCGCAGTGAGGCGCAGTGGCAAACCCAGCACATCGGCGCAAGCTTCCTGCCAATAAGCGTGATCGAGAACTACTGCAGCGCGATAGTCAAAGGCTTCCAGTCCAAGGTGAGCATCCCCGGGATACTCATCATAGACACCCCCGGCCACGAGGTCTTCTCCAACCTCAGGATGAGGGGCGGGTCGGTGTCTGACATATCGATCCTAGTCATAGACGCGATGGAGGGCGTGGAGAAGCAGACCGAGGAGTGCATCGAGATCCTCCGTTCGCGCAAGACACCGTTCATAATCGCCGCGAACAAGATCGACAAGGTTGCCGGCTGGGTCCCGCACCCCGACAAATCGTTCCTAGATGCGCTGAAGCTCCAGACGCCCCTGGTCCAGAACCGGGTCGACGAGAAGATATACCGCATCGTTGGCGGCATGGCAAGGTTCGGCTTCTCGTCAGACAGGTACGACAGGATACGCGACTTCACGAAGGCGGTGGCCATAATCCCCACCAGCGCCACGACCGGGGAGGGCATACCCGAGTTGCTGGCCCTCCTATGCGGGCTCGTGCAGCAGTACCTCGTCAAGCGCCTCGGCGTCACCGACGGCCCTGGCAGGGGCGTCATACTCGAGACGAAGGAGGAGCCCGGCCTGGGCAGCACAATAGACATGATACTCTACGACGGCGTGATCAACAAGGGCGACCGGATAGTCATCGGCAGCTTCGACGGCCCGCAGGTCGCCAAGATACGCGCGCTGCTGCTCCCGAAGCCTATGAACGACACCATGGACCCGGAGGACAAGTTCCAGTCCGTGGAATCGGTCGCCGCCGCCGCCGGGGTGAAGATCGTCGCCCCGTCACTGGACAAAGCAGTGGCAGGCGCCCCGGTAATGGTTGCGAACGACGAGGAGTCGCTCCAGTCCGTCTCCAAGAAGATCAAGGAGGAGATGTCCGAACTCAGGTTCTCCTCCGACAACGAGGGCGTGATCGTGAAGGCCGACACTCTGGGCTCGCTCGAGGCGCTCGTGAAGTTCCTCAAGGATCAGGGCGTGCCGGTGAGGATCTCCGAGATCGGCCCGGTGAGCAGGCGGGACCTGATAGAGGCGGGCATAGTGAAGCGCAGCAAGCCCGAGCTGGCGGCGGTCGTGGGCTTCAACATCAAGGTTACCCCCGAGGCCGAGGCAGAGGCTAAGGAGTGGGGGGTCCCCGTCTTCACCAGCAACGTGATCTATCATATCGTGGACGACTTCAAGGTCTGGTCCTCCAAGCTTGTGGACGACATGCGAAACCGCGAGTTCAGCTCCATAGTGAGGCCGGGGGAGATCAAGATACTGCCCGGCTGCATCTTCAGGAAGAACTCGCCTCCGATAGCCGGGGTGGAGGTTATGGGCGGGGCGATCAAGCCGGGATACACCCTCATGAAGGCGAGCCTAGAGCACATTGGCAGCATCAAGGAGATCCAGGACAACGGGAAGAACCTCCAGGAGGCAAAGCGCGGCGACAAGATCGCGATCTCGCTCAAGTCCGACATAACGCTCGGCAGGCAGGTGGTGGAGGGCGAGCCCCTGTACGTATCGATTCCCGACAACGACATCTTCCTGCTGAAGGAGAAGTACAAGGATAAGCTGGGCGAGGACGAACTGGCGATCATCGAAAAGATCACCGCCATCAAGTGGAAGCGCTCATCGTTCTAAATTGGGCGCCGCCCACTTCCCCAACGCCCGACCGAGTGCGAAAGGGATATAAACTAAAATAGGTTTTTGACTTCTATCAATAACAGTTACTGCGGTGATCTGATTGGTAGAGTTCAAACTCGTATTATCGAACCCTGCAGATGGGAAATCGAAGACGATAACCGTAGCCGACGCGCAAGCCCAGTCATTCATAGGGCTCAGGATCAAGGACGAATTCAACGCCGACGCATACGGGTTCCCCGGCCAGATGGCTGTAATCACGGGCGGGAGCGACAAGAGCGGAATCCCGCTTAGGGGGGACATCCCGGGCGGGTCAAAGAGGCGCATACTCCTTGCCGGCCCTCCGGGCTACAAACCAAAGAATGACGGCGAGCGGCAGAGGAAGCTCGTAAGGGGAAGCATGATAACCGAAGACATAGTCCAGATAAACGCGACTCTGACCGTTGCACAAGCAGGGAAGAAGTCTTGAGCGATGATAAGCGGCAGCCCGAATGCAACATAGGCCTTACCGGTCACGTCGACCATGGCAAGACCACAGTCGTCGCTGCCCTCAGCGGGACCTGGGCGGCCCACCACAGCGAGGAGCTGAAGAGGGGCATCACAATCAAGCTGGGTTACGCTGACACCGTCTTCCGGAAGTGCCCGAAGTGCCAAGAGCCGGAGTGCTACACGACCGCGGAGAAGTGCCCTGTGCACAACGTCGCGACGGACTGCCTCCGAAAAGTCTCCTTCGTAGACGCCCCGGGTCACGAGAGCCTCATGGCAACCATGCTCTCCGGGTCAGCGCTCATGGACGGCGCGATGCTGATCATCTCTGCCGCAGAGGACTGCCCGCAGCCACAGACGCGCGAGCACCTCGTGGCGCTTGAGATCATCGGCGTGAAGAACATAGTCATAGTGCAGAACAAGATCGATGCCGTAGACCAGGAGAAGGTCGAGGCGAACTACAGGCAGATTGTAGAGTTCACAAAGGGGACGATTGCGGAGGGCGCTCCGATAATCCCCGTCTCCGCGCTGCACTGCGCGAACATAGACTACCTGATAGGAACTCTGCAGGAGCGCATCCCGACGCCAAGGCGGGACCCCACAAAGCCCGCGAGGCTCTACGTGGCGAGGTCCTTCGACGTGAACATGCCCGGCATGACCGTCGACAAGCTCCGGGGCGGCGTCGTGGGCGGATCCCTGCTGCAGGGCAAGTTCAATGTAGGCGACGAGATCGAGATCAGGCCCGGCACAAAGATTGAGCAGGGCGGGAAGGTTTCATATGAGCCGATCTGCACCTTCATCTCAAGCCTCATGTCGGGCAGCACTGTGGTGAGCGAGGTCGGCCCAGGAGGGCTCGTGGGCCTCGGAACCATGCTCGACCCGACCCTCACGAAGGCAGACAGCCTCGTGGGCAGCGTCGTTGGGAAGCCCGGTTCGCTGCCCCCCACCAGGGTGGAGCTGAAGCTGAAGGTTACGCTCCTCGACAGGGTTGTCGGCACCAAGGAGATGCAGAAGGTTGAGCACCTGAAGGCAAGGGAGAACCTGATGCTGGTCGTTGGGTCGTCGGTGACCGTGGGGGCAGTCACTGCTGCCTACAAGGACGATGCGCAGCTGCTCCTCAAGCGCCCAGTGTGCGTAGAGGACGGGGCGCGCGTGGCGATCAGCAGGATGCTGGCGGGAAGGTGGCGGCTGATCGGCTATGGCTTCGTCCAGTAGTCCCAAGGGGCCGCTGCTCACTGTCATTCTCGACACCAATATCCTGATCTACTCCGCGTCCCAGCCATTCGACATAGCCCACTCCCTGGAGCAGAGGTCGCTGAACTCTGTCCTTGTCCCGTCGTTCGTCATCGCCGAGCTGGAGTGCCTGGCGAGGGGATCGAGGAAGAGGAGCAAGGTGGCCGCGCTGGCCCTGAGGATAGCGTCGCAGTTCAAGGCGATCCAGGCGAGCGTGGACGGGCGGACCGTCGACGACAAGCTGGCCAACCTGGCGGCGCGGGAGGGCTACATAGTCGCGACCGCGGACTCCCCGCTCCGCAGGAGGCTGCTGGCGATGGACGTCCCCGTCATCTACCTCAAGGACGGCAGGCTGATCACCGAGCACGTCCCCCTCGAGTGACCGCCCCGGCCCGGCGCCGCGCATGAACAGCCGCTACCTGTATCTGCACTAAGTTTTTATAGCCCTTTGAGTAGCCTTATCCAATAATCATTAACTTCTGGTGATTGTTAGTGTATAAGCTTCTCCACATGAATGATGTAGTCCGAATTCCGCCGGAGAAGTTCGGGCGCTCTCTGGACCAGATCGCATCCGAGGTGCTGCGCTCAAATTACGAGGACGTTGTCATGCGCGAGTTCGGCATCGTTCTGGCCATCCTTAACGTTGAGGTCAAGGGCTTTGGCAAGATACTGCCCGGCGACGGGGCGCTCTTCTACAAGGCGTCATTTGACATGCTCGTTCTCATGCCCATGATGCAGGAGGTCGTCGAGGGCGAGGTCGTCGAGGTCAACGACTATGGCATATTCGTCAGGATAGGTCCAATCGACGGGCTGGTCCACGTCTCCCAGATCATGGATGATTACATAACCCACGACCAGAAGAGGAACGCCCTGATAGGAAGGGAGAGCCAGCGCATAATCGAGAAGGGCAACTTCGTGAGGGCAAGGGTCAGCACGGTGAGCCTGAGCAGGGGCGGCTCCACGCGCAGCAAGATAGGCATGACGATGCGGCAGCCATTCCTAGGCTCGACGACGTGGATCGAGGCGGACCTGAAGAAGCTCCGCGGGGAGAAGGCAGAGGTCGCCGAGCAAGCCCCACAGGGTGAGAAGAAATGAGCAGAACAGGAAAGGACGCCCCGTCATCAACGAAGTACGCGTGCCGCAAGTGCAAGATCATACTGACCGAGGACCAGACCAAATGCCCGATCTGCGGGGGTAGCGACATCTCCGACGAGTGGAGCGGCATAATCATCATAATGGACCTGAACGCGCAGCTCGCCAGCGCCATAGGCGCGAAGCAGATTGGAAGATACGCCATCAAGGTGCGGTAAGCGTTGGGCCTCCTGAGGATGCCTGATTCCCTCAGGGGCGAGCTATCGAAGACTTTTGGCATTCTCCTGACCGGCACGCCCGGCGAGAACGTGCAGAGCGCACTGAGGATAATCCGTTCAAGGCGCCCCCCGAAGGTGATCATCGTAGGCGACTTCACCCTCCATCACTTCTTGGAGGCCGGCTTCAGACCAGACATCGGGATATTCGACACGAAGACGCGCAGGTCCGACTTCGTCGGTGCCATCGACGTGGCGGACGCCATACGGGTCCGGAACCCTCAGGGTTGCATCACCGACGGCGCCGCTGCCGCGCTGGGGCGGGCGCTCCTATCTGGGGAGCCTGCCATGATCCTGGTCGACGGGGAGGAGGACCTGCTCTCCCTGACTGCCATAGAGAAGAGCCCGCTAGGCTCGCTCGTCATATACGGGATGCCGAAGAGGGGGATGATCGTGCTGACCGTCGATGAAGAGATAAAAGAGCGGATAGGCGGGCTGCTGAAGAAGTTCACAAGGGAGGAGTGACGGCGCGCCTAGGCGCGCCGCCTCGTGCCCCCTGTCAGCACCAGCCTTTCAGCTTCATGGCAGCCGTCACGCGCTCTATTGCGCAGACGTATGCCGCCATCCTCATCTCTACGTTGTACTTCTTGCAGCTCTCCCAGACGTTGGCGAATGCCACCGTCATGAGCTTGTCGAGCTTCTGCAGCACCTCGTCGTATGTCCAGTAGTAGTTCTGCACGTTCTGGACCCACTCGAAGTAGGATGTGCTCACGCCGCCTGCGTTTGCAAGTATGTCCGGAACAACGACCGTGCCCCTCTTGAAGAGCATCTCGTCGGCCTCCGGCGTCGTTG
>MAGS01000009.1 GCA_001717005.1 Candidatus Methanomethylicus mesodigestus
AGGGGAGGGCGAGACCACACTCCTCGAGCTGGTGCGGGCGGTCGAGTCAGGGTCAGGAATGGAGGGCGTCGATGGAGTAGTGCATAGGCAGGGGGGCGCAGGAGGAGCGGGGCGGATATCGGTCAACAGGATGCGAAGGCTGACGCCGGACCTCGAATCACAAGCAGGGGTTGCCCGTACAACTGCATATTCTGCTCATCGGCCAGATTCTACGGGAGGGTCTACCGGGCCAGGAGCCCAGGGAACGTCGTCGACGAGATAGAGTGGCTCGTCCAGAAGTACAATCTGAAATTCGTGGAGTTCATCGATGACACGATGACGATCAGCAGGGAGCGCGCGGAATCCATCGCCCGTGAGGTCGTCAGGCGGAAGCTGGACATATCGTGGGGATTCGGATCAAGAGTGGACCTGGTGACCGAAGACATGCTCAGGCTCTTCAAGCGCGCCGGCTGCATCATGTTCTATATGGGGATCGAGTCCGGCTCCGAGCGCATCATCAATGCACTGCAGAAGGGCATAAGCATGGATCAGGTAAAGTCCGCCATCACATGCGCAAAGAAGGCCAAAATCGAGACGATGGGGACTTTCATAATCGGATCGCCATGGGAGACCTGGGACGACGTGGTCAGGACGATCAACTTCGCAAAGTCGTGCGGCATCGACTACGCACAGTTTACCGTCATGACGCCCTACCCGGGGACGGTTGCCTACGAGATAGCGCGCAGCGAAGGCCTTCTGGAGGAATCAGATTGGGCCAAGTTCACGACCCTCCACCCTGTCATGCGTACAAGGTACCTCAGCAGAGAGCAGCTGGCTAAGCTCGTCAGCGATGCCTACCGGTCGTTCTACTTCAGGGGCAGATTCATGCTGAAGATGGTGCAGAAAGGGCGCCTGAAGTGGATAACCCCTGTGGTGAAGCATTATGTTCTGAAGAGAAAGTATGCATGACGCCCGGCAGGCGGCCAGGCGGTCAGCGGTCTATGGCGCGGACCAGCTCCTCCGTCAGGTCCTTGCCCAACGCGTCCATGTAAACCTTGGACAGGCCCGTCCCCTTGTGCCCCAGCAGCACCCTGCACTTGGCAGGGTCCTTGATCGCATCGATGATCCGCAGAGCGTATGCGTGCCGCCAGTCGTCGAGCCGGAGCCTCCGTTTCAGCACGATCGTCGAGTACTTGTGGCAGATGTTCAGCACCTGCCTTCTGGTGAGGCCAAACGCAGGCTCCCCGTCCCGCAGCCCCCTGACGTGCTCCTTGACGTAAGTCATGATCTTTGGCATGATCGCCGCCCTGCGTGTCCCGTTCCTGTTGCGTATCAGGACCACGCCCTCTGAGAGCAGAAAGTCCTCCTTCCTCAGCGCCAGCAGCTCCGAGACCTTCATCCCCGTCGTTGGTACAAGGCTCATTATGACGAGGTCCCGCAGCGGTGCCTCCTTCTTGCGATAGAGCGTGCGCATCTTCTCCAGGAATTCCTCGACCTCTGCCCATGCGGGCGCGTTGCCTAGGGAGAGTTCAGTCATCATTCATCGCCTGCCGCTTTATGCTGATCGCATCGCCGACCTCCTTGGCCCTGTCGCCTATGGCGAAGTCGAGGTAGATCTTCACGGTCTCGAGCTCGGAGTGGCCTATCAGCCTGCGGCACAGCTCCAGGTCGCGCGTCTTCTCGAGGATCCTGATGGCGTAAGCATGCCTGAATGCGTGGTTCCTTATGGGCCGCCCTATGATCTCGGCGGTGTACCTGTGCGTTATGTTCAGCACCTGCCTCCGCGTGAGCTTGAAGGCCGGCCTGCTCCCTCTTACCCCCTTCATGTACTCCTCAAGGTACGGCTTCAAGTCATCACTCATGACGGTCTGCCGCACGAACTCCCCCTTCTTCTTGAGCTGCCGGACCGTTACGAGGCACTGATTGAAATCAAAGTCCTCCTTCCTCAGCGCCAGCAGCTCAGACGTCCTTATGCCCGTCGTGGCAAGAAGCCCCTCTATGCATAGGTCCCTCAGGCTTACGCTGCCCTGCTTGTGCCTGCGTATCAATGTCCCTATTATCTTCTCGACCTCGGACCATGACGGCACATCCTTGAGGACGAGCTTCTGATCGCTGGTCATCGAGCATCACTAGTGACCTTTTCAAGGATATACTTTACCTTAACTAAGCCTCCGCCTCCCCGATCTTCCTGATGCTGCCGCCCCGGGCTCTTCATCCGGCTCCAGTCATCAGGCATTGGAATCGAGACGGATGACCGCATCCATCGCCGTCTCCAGCCTGCCCAATGCCTCGGCCTCGCGGGCGCTGATGCCGCTTCCCATGTCGTCGGCGATGGCCGCTCCCGAGTAGGCGTTGCCTATGAACGTAGACGCCATCGACACCGCGCGCAGCAGCAGCGCTGGGTCTCCGGCATGGAGGAAGATCGTCGCATCATTTATGAAGAGCACCTCCGTCGGGGACTCGCAGAACGCGCTGATGCAGGGTGCTATGAGCAGGGCGTTGCTCGCGGCTATCCGCAGGGCATCTTCGCGCCCCCTGCCTTCGAGCCTAGGCCTTGCGATTCCCTTAGGGCAGAGCCGCCTTATCCTGCCCAGACGTGACCTTGGAACCCGGACCCTGCCGCCTGCCCTTACTCCATGCCCTTCTTTGCGCGGCGGCGCCATGTCTATCAGCGTAATGCTGCAGCAGCCTTGGTCAAGCGCCTCCGCGAGGAGCTTCTCAGTCAGCCGCGTCTTGCCGGTGCCGACGTCCCCTGTTATCAGGGTCTTCTTGTTCAAGAGGTCGGCCATGCTATATGTTTGCAAGCACATTGCTCCTCCTTAATGCCTTGGTCGCCAGGAACCCCAAAACCGCGCCGGGCAGGCTGCTCATTAGGAAGAATACGGAGAAGATCTGCCACTGCGCGGTCATACCCGCGAATGCAGGGAAGGGCGCGTTGCCTGTGAGGGGGGCCACCAGGAGCGCGCTTATCAGCGCCCCGAGAAGCGTCCCGACCGGCTCGGTCAGCGCAACAACGTCCCTCCTGAGCAGGTACCTGTAGACCAGCCCCACCACGAGTGCCCCAGGCACGCCGCCCGATACCGCAAAGACAGTTCCGGTCCCGATCCCTATCCTCACCATGCCAATGGCGAGCGCTATCAGCACGGCATCCACCGGCCCGAGGAATATGCCGCAGATCGCGTTTATCATGTGCTGAAACGGGAAGACCCTCGTAGGGCCCAGCGGAATCGAGCCCGGGTAAATCGATAGCGCGACGCCCAGTGCGACCATGAGTGCTGAGACCACGATCCGCCTGGACCTCTTGAGCCTTCGCGGCGCCCTCCCGGAGGAGTTAGGGCCGGAGCAGTTCCCAGCATCGGTCGGAGCTTCAGATTCAGTTCGACTCATCCAAATCCCTTCGCCGGCATTACCCGTATCAGGTTCCATGGGTCGGCAACGGTTTCGGGTTGCCCTCTCAGCAGGCCTCCGCCAGCTCCCCAACAGCAGGAAGTAACGCGGGTGTGGATATTAATCTTACTAGTCCGCGCGCCTGCCCAGCTGCCGCTAATCGGGCAGATTCGACATGTTTAACAAATCTTCGTAGTATAAGATNGAAAAATATCGAGGCTGATGATGGGGATCCGTTTCCCAATCTTAGTCAGATTGGGAAATGCCACTTCGCGCCCCTGTTTCCTGGCTTTTTGCCGCCTCCGGGTGTCTCACCCGCGCCTCTGGGCCTGCCGCGCGCGGGGCGCAACGGCTGCCGACCGGCGCCACGCTGGACGCGTGATCTGTTGATGATTTTTTTTGTAAATTAGTTTACATTTAGCGCTGTCAGCTAGAGGAAATGCTAGAATGGTATGGTACACCATATCATAAGGTTTTTTGCTTTAACCATAAAATTATATAGATGTAAAAACTAATGGTAATATGGTGAAGCGTTTGCTCGACCCAAAGCGCCTCTTCGGGGGGCTCGAGTTCGAGGAGAATCACCAGGTCACAGCATCCGCAGACTGGGTTCTGGACTGCTTCCTGCCCGGCCCTCCGCCGGTTGCGGTTGAGCTGCTTGCGCGAAGGGGCAGGGGCGTCTTCTTCGAGAAGGTGGTAAAGCTGCAGGACGTCCGCAGGTCAATGGACTGCCGCACTGTAATCGTCGCGGGCTATGCGCCGAGCCCGGAGCAGATCAGGGTCTGCACCGCCGCCGGAATAAGCGTGGCACTTGGCTGCGACCCGGAGGGGATTTCCAAGGCCCTGCGCGGGGCGCCCTGCGAAGAGGTGAACGGGAGGTCCGCACTTCGGATTCTAAATAGGCGCAACAGGGCGCGGTCGGCGAGGTGCCGGGGCGAGCTGCTGTCCGCATTCGGAGGGGAGTGGATGACCCTGGACGAGGCGAAATCCCGGCTCAGGTGGAGCTTCTCAGAGGATGAGGTTGCAGCGCAGGTCAGGTCACTCTTGGCGTCGGGCGAGGTCGCCCTACTCGCACGCACCAAGGGCGGGGACGGGGTTTACGGCCTAATGGGGAGGGCCTACGCGCCCAGGGCGGACCTCTCTGACCGGTGCCGAAAGGGCGCCTCCAGGCGGGCGGTCCTAGAGGCGCTGGCGGGAAGGCCCGGCCTGACGTCGGCAGAGGTTGCGGAGGCGTGCGGCATGTCCGCCGAACAGGCCAGGGTATCTCTTAGGGACCTGGCAAGAATTTCCAAGGTGGCCAAGGACGGCGCTGTCTGGCGCCTGAGGTAGCCGCACGCGCGCCAGGCGCACCTGCTCGGGGGATTGCGTCGGGGCTGCCCGCCGCGCATACAGCGCATCTGGCCCGGGCAGGCATCCTGATGAAGATCCATGAAAAGTCTTTTAAAAGAAACGGAACAAAACAACTAACCAGCTTCAAGGTGCAAAAACGTGCTGATGACGGTCCACATCTCCGATCACTATTACGACCCTTACAAGCACTACTGCGGGCTCTACATCGTGTCCAAGCTCAAGCTCCCTGAGTTCGGTCCAACCTCTGAGCTGATCAGGATATTCGATGAGAGGGGGATCGTATTGATGAGCATAACATCGCACCAGAAGGACGGCCTCGCATACGACTTCGTGACCGTAGACCTGACCCTGAAGCTGGATCAGAAGGAGGCTATAGAGAATGAGATCCGGAAGAGGTTTGGGGACAAGCTTGTCCACTTCGAATGCGCGGACACTGGTGTGCAGGGTTACATCTACAACATCAACGGCTTCCCGCTGGTCCTTAACTTCTCGAACACTTACACTCAGGCGGCGGCGCTCACATCCTCCGCGTGGAAGACCCTTATAATGGGCATGGTCAAGCGATTCGGGACCGGCGCGACTACCATACTCTACTACATGGGGAACGACGCAGGGGAGGGCAAGGGCAAGATGCTGTCCGAGCTCAAGGGCCCGCTCACAAACGCGGAGCGCATGAAGATAGGGCTCGCACGGCTGCAGAGCCTAGGCTGGGGGCGCTTCGAGCTTACAGAATGCGACGAGGCAGGCAAGAAGATCGTGGTCAGGGTATACGACAACTTCGAGGCAGTGATCACGAGGGAGATGCTGGACTATCAGAACGGGCTCGTCCGCGGCTTCCTCGTAGGGCTCGTAAGCGGCGTCTTCGGCAAGGCGTGCCGTGGCATAGAGGAGAAGTGCATAAACCGCGGCGACCCTTACTGCGAGTTTGTGATACGGTGAGCCTCCGGGCGCGAGTGCCCAAGCAGCACCCCTTCAGACCAATGGCCTCGGGTCCTTGCCCTCGCAGTATGGCAGCTTCTCACCCTTGATCAGCAGCCTCTGCTTTGTCATGACAATCTTCTCTGCCATGAGCCTCTTTCCCAGCGGCGTCATTGCGAAGACGGGTATCGCCGACCCGCCCTGGAGGAGCGCCCGCGGTCCTGCGACCTCCCTCACCCATCGCGAGGCGCAGCCTGATATGAGGTCCGCACCGTCTGCAAAGACCTCCGCATCGGACTTGGATGTGCCCGTAAGGTGGACCGCGAATATCAGTGCGCCTGGGAACGCCGCCCTGATCGAGGCGCAGTCGCTTGAAAGGGCGACGGTCACGGCGACCTTCTTGTAGCCCAGCTTGTATGCGAGGGCCACACCGGCATGCTGGTCCAATCTTGCAGTCTTCCTGTCCAAGACGTGCCCTCCGGCCCGCTCTATCCTCGACATGACATCCGAGATCGGCGAAGTGCTGACCAGGCCGGACATGCGCCCGCCTATCCCCTGCACCAGCTGCGGCGTAGGGGCCATCACAGTCCCGGCACCATCGCACGCGATTACTGCGCAGTCTATAATTCCCGCCGAGATGCCCGATCCGATGAGCTCGGATGCACCGAAGACCACGAAATCATCGTCCGATGTGACCTGCCGATCCTTGGTGAACATGCCGTAGCTCTTGATCCGCCCTTCTATATTCGCCTTGATCTGCTCGGGGGTCAGGCGCGTCACGGGCTGGGCGAACTTCTTTGTGAGAGGGCACACCTCCAAGACCGGCGCGCCCACATCGATGACCTTTGAATCTTCGATGACGACCCTTGCCTTCCCCAACGCCTCTACCACGTGCCGCTCCTTTGGCATAGCATAATGAATGGTGCCGCCTCTTAAAAAACTGAGGCTTCAGCGGCCATCGACGACTGCGGCATCCAAAACAGTTATAGATTCAACTTGCTAAGTTCTACTGCCGATGAAGATAGTCATGCAAACAGATGGGAAAGATGATGGCCCCTAGGGTATCTGAGGCACTCAAAAACATCTTCCGAAGGGGGGCATGCGCAACGGCCGCCTGTTATCGCTCGCTCTTCAGCTCAGCCTCGGCCTTGATCAGGTACCTGAGCACGTAATCCATGGTCTTCCGGCGCTTGTCTTGGCTGTCATGAAACCTGAGCTGCTTCTGCAACTCGAGCAGAGTGATGTATGTGTCCTCTTTTACCCTGATCAAGAATGTGCGGTCAGACAAGGTTCCCACTGAAACAACTCTGCATCTTGAACAGATAAATGTAGCCCTGAATTGATTGCCCTGCAAAAACAGGTGATAAAAAAGAAGGAAGAGAGAAAGGAGGGGGAGGCGCCCCCTCTGTTGCCCCCCTCAGAGCACGGAGAACGTCAGGATCAGGGCAATGAACAGGATTGCTAGCGTGTTCATCACCTTGATCAAGGGGTTGATCGCAGGCCCTGCCGTGTCCTTGAACGGATCGCCCACGGTATCGCCGACCACAGCCGCCGCGTGCGCCGGGCTCCGCTTGCCGCCGAAGTTGCCCAGTTCAATGTACTTCTTTGCATTGTCCCAGATCGCTCCGCCCGTAGTCATGAGCAGCGCAAGCAGGAGGCCCGACAGGATCACGCCCATCAGCATGCCGCCGAGCGCCCTCTCGTTGAGGAGGAACCCCACGAGCAGAGGCGAGAGTATCGCAACTGCTGCCGGCACCGCCATCTCCTTGAGGGCTGCCTTCGTTACGATGTCCACCGCCTTGCCGTAGTCCGGCTTCGCGGTCCCCTCCATGATGCCCTTGATCTCCCTGAACTGCCTCCTGACCTCCTCGACGATCTGGAACGCTGCCCTGCCGACGGCCGTCATGAGGTAAGACGCGAAGAGGAAAGGCATCGCCGCGCCAAGGAGCAGCCCGACCAAGACGAACGGGTCCTCCAGTGAGAGGAGGAACGAACCGCTCCTGATAACGATCTCGTCCTTGTAGGCAGCAAAGAGCGATAGTGATGCGAGCGCCGCAGACCCTATGGCGTAGCCCTTCGTCACCGCCTTGGTCGTGTTGCCGACTGCGTCCAGCGGATCAGTGACGTTCCGGACGTCCTCAGGAAGCCCCGCCATCTCTGCTATGCCGCCTGCATTGTCAGTGATAGGCCCGAATGCGTCTATAGACACGATCATGCCCGTGGTCGAGAGCATCGCAGCTGCGGCTATCGCGATTCCGAATACGCCGAGCTCCGGCGAGGTCGCGCCTCCGGACATGTAGTAGGCGACGAGTATCCCGATGACAATGACGATCACAGGGAGGAACGTGCTCCTCATGCCCATCCCGAGTCCGGCGATGATGTTCGTCCCTGCACCTGTCTTGGAAGCCTCCGAGACGCTTATGACCGGTTTGTGCGAGTATGACGTGAAGTAATCAGTGATGACCACGAGGCACGCCATCACGCCAAGACCGACGAGCGATGATATGAATATGCCCAAGTCGCCGCCCAGGAGGTAGTAATCGGCAAGATAGAATGTGATTGCAGACACGACGGTTGTGACTATGAGGCCCTTGTACAGCGCGTTCATTATCTTCTTGTCCTTCCCGAGCTTTACGAAGAACGATCCGACGACCGTCGCGAAGATGGCCATGGCGCCGATTATGAGGGGCAGGATGACGCCGTTGCTCCCGAACTTGCCCAAGACTATGGGCGAAGACGCAAGAAGCATCGCCGCCATTGCCGTCACGACGTAAGTCTCAAAGAGGTCGGCACCCATGCCCGCGCAGTCGCCGACGGCATCGCCCACGTTGTCCGCAATGACCGCGGGATTCCGTGGGTCGTCCTCAGGGATCCCCGCCTCCACCTTCCCGACGAGGTCGGCACCAACGTCTGCCGCCTTGGTGTATATGCCGCCGCCGACCCTTGCGAAGAGGCTTACGAGGCACGCTCCGAATCCGAAGCCCACGAGCAGCCTCGCATCGTTGAACACGATATAGAATACGCCAAGTCCAATGAGGGCGAGGCCAACTATGGAGAAACCAGAAACGGCGCCGCCCTTGAATGCAAGCGACAGCGCAGCCTGGAGCCCCTCCCTTGCCTTGTTGGTGGTCCTCACGTTCCCTTGCGTTGTCATGTTCATGCCGATGTATCCCGCCACCGCAGAGAGCGCCGCTCCCGATATGAAGCCCACGCCCGCCTGCCAGTTGATTGCAACACCCAATATCACAGCAATCACAATGGCGAATGCAAAAACGGTCTTGTACTGCCGGTTGAGATAAGCCTTGGCACCCTCACGTATTGCCTTGGCTATGCCCCTCATCTTGTCGTCACCCTCGTCCTCTTTCATTATCCTGATGGCGAGGAATCCGGCGTAGAGGAGGGCGATCGCGCCGGCTATTATTGGAATCAAAGTCAGTATATCCAAACGCGACATCCCCAATGCTGGATTCAAAAAATCAATGTAATATTTAAGCGATTCTCCACTCCTCAATCGCTAAATTAAAGTTTTTAAAAAAAATGACGCGGCGCCATTGGCGCCTCCGCAGGTCATACGTCGATGAGATGTATGCTGAAGTTGCCGCCGTCAAGCATCATCTTTATCCGCTTCAGCCACTGGTCGTTCGGGGAGGGGTGATCCAGCCTGCAATGCGAACCCCTGCTCTCCTCCCGCACCATGGCAGAGAGCGCGATGGACTCTGCAGTATCGAGCATCATGGGCAGAAGCAGCTTCTCTACAGGATTTGCCGACTTTGGTTTGATCTCCCGCAGGGCGCTGAAGCGCAGAAGCGCNGTGGGGTAGAACTGCACAAACTCCATGTCGACCAGCTCGGCACCCGCCCTCAGTGCCAGGCTGCAGCCATATCCCGTTGACCCCATAGGCATCAGGGTGTATGGGTAAAGCTCCCCCAACCCTCCTGTGGCCAAGATAGTGGCCTTCGCCCTTATCACAAACGGCTCACCGGTCCGGATACTAATGCCGACCGCACCGACGACCCGCTCGCCCTCCTTTACGAGCGCCGTGACGAGTGCCTTCTCCAGGAATGTTGCGCCAAGCCCTGACGCGGCGTTCCGCAGGACGGACTGCAGCCGTATCCCCTTGCCCTTCATGTAATATGACCTGGGCTTTGAGTGCCCGGGTATCATGCCCACCTTTGGAGAGTCGTCGCCCTCGAATTCTATCCCGAGACCCGAAAGCCTGGAGAAGTACTTCGATGCGTCGCTGACCATAGCCTTGGCGAGGGCCCTGTCGTTCACGAATGCCCCGCCCTTTAAGGTGTCGTTGTAATGCAGATCGACGCTGTCGCCTTCCCCGAAGGGCGTTACTGCGGAGATGATGCCTGCAGCCATGGAGGTGGTCGTCGACGCGCCGACAAGCGTTTTAGTGACAACCATGACCCGGGACATGTCCGACGTCGCAGAGATCGCTGCGCAGAGTCCCGCGAGCCCTCCGCCTATAACCAGCACGTCTGTATCATACTTTGACAATTGCGAACCTCCACAAGAGACAGTTAATAACTCTGCGATAGTGCTTAAAAATGGCTCCGATTGCGCGCGATTATCCGCCGAAAGGCGGTATGCCTACCAGCAACTCGGCGTCGGCAGATACTGCCTTGCCCATGTCTGAGGGGGACAGCAGCTCGCCATTCAGCGTCACCATTATGCTTTGCCCCATGTCTGAGGATGGGTCGAGTACCTGCTTCATGCGCTCGCCGTGTTTTGCCATGATTGAGGAGAGCAGCTCGCCGACGGTTGAGCCTTCCTTGATGTCGAGCGTCTCTTCGTCCATGCCAACAGCATCCCTTACTACCGAGAGGTATGTGACTTTGACTTTCACAGACTGTCGCTCCAGATTGCTTTAATCACAGTGCGGGTGCGCGGGCGGATGGAAAAAAAGATCCGGCCCCTGCACCGGCGCGCAATCACTCTTTCTTGAGCCTGCCCCGCAGCTTCTCAAGCACCTGGGGCAGCGTGGTGTATTCCATCTCCTCAGGGCCGAGCCTTTCAGGCATGAATGGGCCGTGGCGGCGCATATAATCGGCAACCTTGCATGCGGTTTCCCTTGTCAGATCAAATGCCGGGTCGTCGAACATGTCTGCAGGCCCCGTCAGCTTGCTGTCCTTTATCTGGAAGCCGAATCCTATCACGCGCGGCGGCCCGTCGAAACGCGTGCACTTTGCGTTCTTCTGGGCCACGGGCATGAACGGGCCATAGTGGGACCCCCTCATCCACCCTGCTACCAGGTGTGGGAACGCGAACGGCTCCAGCACCTCTCCGACCGCGGGCAAGCCGTGCTGGGCGCGCACTATTGCCACAGGGTCGTCCTTGCCGACGTATCTGCCCGCTATGAGCGACAGTTTTGTGATGCTGACCTTTGCTGCGATCAGTTCGTCGCTCTTCCGCCTGATGCTCTTGAGGATGTACCTCCCGGTCGTTCCTATCAGCGCCAGCAGGTCATACGTCTCCTCGGGCGTATTCAGGTCGTATGAATGCCCCTCGATGACATCCAGCACCTGGAACCTGAACCCGCCGTGCATGTTGGGGTCGACGACAAGGCCCGCAGAGGAGAACGGGTCCGCGAACATACGGTAGAGCGGCAGGTTGAATGCGCCGGGCTCTGTCTTGTCCGCCATGAATACGACCACCGGCTCTCCCTTGCGCTCCTCAAACTCCATCTCTGCATATCCTGGCCCCATCCCCTTGAGATTTCCAGAGTATGCGTCGCTGAGAAGATCCTGTCCTGCTGCATACAGGCCCAGTTCTCTGGCGACGGCGGCAGCCTTGTGGAAAGTATTCCATGCGAGCCCATGGATCTCCGAGTTGTCTTCTCCCTTCCGGTGAGTCATGATGAGCTCGAGATCGTCGCCGCAGTTAGTGACGCAGAAATCGTTTATCAGCCCCGACTCCTTTGCTGCCTTCATGCTCTCCTCTGAAACGCGGATCTGCTCCGGGTGGACAACGTGATGCCCTGCCAGCGAGCCCACATCCGCCTTGATGACGCTGAGCGTAGTTTTTGTCATAATTTGCACCATGTACATATTCATTCAATCATATTTTAAATTTGTTCTATTC